>VGUP01000038.1 GCA_016874175.1 Gammaproteobacteria bacterium
CACGCATCCTTCATCCAGGGTAGCCAGCTCGAGATACGCTGCCATGAGATCCGCGACTCGCCGAGGCGGGTACGTTTGGGGTCGAGGAAGTCGTTCGCTCGATAATGGTCATTGAAGATTTCCATCGCGTGGTAAGTGCCACCGACGTACTCCTGGTAGGACCCGCCGAGCGGATTTTCGTAAAACAGGGGTACCTCGCGCGACGATACGAACGACTCATCGTACTGGCGCAGCGTCACCGAGATTGGCTTGCCGTCGGGCTCGCGTGCGAACCGCGGCAGGCGCATGTTGACGGGGTCGTTGGCCACATGAATGACCTCGACGGTTTCGCCGGTCCAGGGGTTCTGCCAGCGGTCGAGAATCTCGCCGGTCTGCGGGTCGAGACAGACCGTGATCTCGCGCGAGACGCTGCGGTAACCGTTGCCGCGTACCGGGTCGAGATCGCGCTCGCATTGGCGGGTGTTGATGCCGATGACATTGAAGATATGCCGATCCTTCTCGCCCGGCGCTCGGCTGTACATCTTGCCTTCCCACATGCCGTAGCGCGTGACCCCGCCTTCGGTGGTGCCGCAGGTCATTTTGGAGGCCCAGACGAGAGCCTCTTCCCCTGCGCGAGTCGCGGCAGGACCCAGCAGGTCGTCGGTCGCCAAAACCGGGGTCATGGTTAACAGTCCGAGCACCAGGGCAGGGGCGCCGCGGCATAGCCACGAGTAGGTCATGCGGAATCTCCAGTTGTAATTTTGAATCCTCACAGAAACAATATACCCAATTAAGGTGTTCGGAGTCTCACCCATGCCGCAGTTTTGGTCTCCTGCCCACCTGGCGACCTTCGCCAAGATCATCGATCTCAACGGCTTTTCCGCGGCTGCCAGAGCCCTCGGCGTGCCCAAGGCCGCAGTCAGTCGAGCGATCGCCGAGCTCGAGGCGGAGCTCGGGGTGCAGCTGATGACCCGCACCACTCGGCGCCTGCGACTGACGCCGGCCGGCGAGCGCTTGCTGCCGGCCGCGCGGGCAATCCTGCAGTCCACCGATGAGGCGCGGCGACTTGCCGCCGAGCTCATCGAGTCGCGCAGCGGGCCGTTGCGGGTCCTTGCCGAGACGACGTATGGGCGGGTGCTGCTCGCGCCCTTGGTACCCCGCTTTCTCGAACGCTATCCGCAGATCCCACTGGACGTCGAGCTCGGTGAAGTGAGCGCTGCTCAGGGGGTCTTGGAAGGTACGAATCTGGGGGGGCAGGACCTCGCCCATGACATCGTCATTCAGGTGGGTCAGCACCCCTCGGCCGAGCGGGTGTCGCGAGTACTCGGAGCGCCGCCAGCGGTGCTCTGTGCAACGCCAAGCTACTTGCAGAAGGCGGGTGAACCTGCGACCCCGGCCGATCTCGTTCGCTTCGATCTGCTCACCCCCGAGACGCCGCCCGGGTCGAATTACCTCCTTCGACTCGCCAACGGCCAGCGCCGCGAGGAAGTCGCTGTACGCCCCAAACTCGCGGTCAATGATCCCGCCTTGCTGCATGCGTCGGTGGCGGCGGGTCTCGGCATCGGCGTGCTTCCCGAGTTCCTGTGCCGACAAGGTTTGGCCGCGCAACGCCTGAAGCGTGTGCTGCCTGATTGGCGTCCGCCCGAGCAGGCACCGCTCTGCGCGGTATTCCCGGGACGGCTTGCGGCCGATGAACGGGTCAAGGCGTTCGTCGATTTCCTCGCCGCCAACCTCGTGCCGGCGCTCGCCGCCTAGGGTTCAAAGGTTCTAATATTCATCCTTCCCCGGACGAAGGAACGCCATGTATCGCGCGCCGCTGAAGGATTTGCAGTTCGTCATCCACGAGTTGCTCGATGAGTCTGCCGTGCAGGCCTGCCCGGCCTTTGCCGATTACTCGCCCGAACTCGCCGATGCCATTCTGGGCGAGGCCGCCAAGTTCGCCGAAAACGTGCTCGATCCGCTCTACAAGAGTGCTGATCGCGAGGGTGCGCGCTGGACGCCCGAGGGCGTGGTGACGCCGCAGGGGTTCAAGGCGGCCTACAAGCAGTTCACCGAAGGCGGCTGGTCGGGTTTGCGCGCGCCGCAGGACCATGGCGGGCAGGGTGCACCGAGTTTCATTGGCACGGCCGTCGAAGAACTTTGGTCGGCGTCCAACCTTTCTTTCAAGCTCTGCCCGATGCTCACGCAGAGTGCCGTCGAAGCCCTCGAACATTTCGGTACCGAGCGCCAAAAGGCGCTGTTCCTGACGCGTATGGCGAGCGGCGAATGGACCGGCACCATGAATCTCACCGAGCCGCAGGCAGGCTCGGATCTTGGTGCGGTACGTACGCGAGCGGTCGTCGAGGGTGATCACTACCGGCTATTCGGGCAAAAGATTTTCATCACCTACGGTGAGCACGATCTCGCGCCGAATATCATCCATTTGGTGCTTGCGCGTGTCGATGGCGCACCGCCGGGCGTCAAAGGCATCTCGATGTTCATCGTGCCAAAGATTTTGGCAAACGATGACGGCTCGCTCGGCGAGCGCAACGATGTGCAGTGCATTTCGATCGAGCACAAGCTGGGCATTCACGGCAGCCCGACCTGCGTGATGGCCTACGGCCAGCGGCAGGGTGCGACTGCGTATCTGGTGGGCGAGGCGGGACGCGGACTCGAATACATGTTCGTGATGATGAACGCGGCGCGGCTTTCGGTGGGACTCGAAGGTTATGCCATCGCCGACCGCGCATATCAGCAGGCAGCCGAGTGGGCGCGCACCCGCGTGCAGGGCAAGCCGCCGGGGGTCGCTCCGCCCGCGCCGATCATTCATCACCCTGATGTCAAGCGCATGTTGCTTGCCATGCGCTCGCAGGTCGAGGCGCTGCGCGCGGTCGCTTTGTATGCCGCATTTCAGCTCGATCTCGGTGGCAAGCATCCTGACGAGGCGGTACGTATCGCTGCGAAGGCGCGCGGTGAATTGTTGATCCCCGTGGTCAAGGCTTGCAGTACCGAAGCGGGCATCGAGCTGGCATCGCTCGGTGTGCAGGTGCACGGCGGTATGGGCTTCATCGAAGAAACGGGCGCGGCTCAGCCCTACCGCGACGTACGCATCACCACCATCTATGAGGGCACGACCGGCATTCAGGCCAATGATTTCATTGGCCGCAAGATTGCTCGTGATCGCGGTGCGGCACTGACGGCGCTATTAGTCGATGCCCGCCGCGAGCTGAATGCAGCCGATGCAAACGATCGGGCCGTGCAGACGAGTCGGCAAGCGGCACTCGAGGCGCTCGATGTGCTGGAGCACGCTGCCCGCCACGTGCTCGGCGCCTATGCGCAGGCTCCCGAACGCGCGTTGGCGGTGGCCGTGCCCTTGTTGCGGCTCGCCGGACACGCGCTCGGCGGCTGGATGCTCGCCAAGTCAGCCGCCATCGCAGCCGGCAAACTTGCCGATGGTGCGACCGATACCGATTTTCTGCGCGGCAAGCTGGGTGCTGCGCGCTTTTACGCGACTCATGTTCTGCCGCAGGTCGCGGCGCTGTCCCGTGTCGTGATCGATGGCGATGACAGCGTGCTCGAGACCGACGCGACCATCGTCTGAGATGATTTCTTTGAATCGCCGTCAGTTCATCGAGTCTTCGGCGGCAATGGCGGCCACTGCTGCCGTGGCCGGCGAGGCTACCCTGGGCCTGATCCAGCGTCGAATTCCCGCTTCGGGTGAAATGCTGCCGGTGATCGGTCTTGGAACCTCCGGCCCTTTCGAAGTGGGCATCGACCTGCGCGATCGCGAGCCACTCGCTGCGGTGTTGAGTGGTTTGTTTGCAGGCGGCGCAACGGTCATCGATACCTCGCCGATGTATTCCTCGGCCGAATCCGTACTCGGTGATTTGCTCACTGCCGAGATGCAGTTGCGCGCATTTATCGCCACCAAAGTATGGACTCGCGGTACGCGTGAAGGTGTTGTGCAGATGACGCGCTCGATGGAATTGTTGCGCCGCAAGAAAGTCGAGTTGATGCAGGTACATAACTTGCTCGATCTCGATGCTCACCTGCCGACCTTGCGGCGCTGGAAGGAAGAAGGACGCATCCGCTACATCGGCATTACGCATTACACGGTCGAGTCGCAGGCGCGACTGGTCGAGATCATCGAGCGCGAGCCGATCGACTTCGTGCAGTTCAATTATTCGGCAACTACCACGGCCGCCGAAGCGCGGCTGTTGCCGCTCTGCGCGGATAAGGGTGTGGCGGTGATCGTCAATCGCGCATTTGATGACGGCAAAATATTCGCGCGACTCAAAGATCGGCCCCTGCCGCCCTGGGCTGCCGACCTTGCCTGCACGAGTTGGGCGCAGTTGCTGCTCAAGTTCGTGATTTCGCACCCAGCGGTGACTTGCGTGATTCCCGCCACCGGCAAGTTGCGCAATCTGCAGGACAATCTCGCGGCGGGCCGCGGACCGCTGCCCGATCCGCAGCAGCGCCAGGCGATCATCGCTGCAGTCGCCTGAGTCGATCGACCAGCCTTAATCGACTGCCCTAAATCAGGTAGTCCGCCGACCGTCGCTCCACCGCCAGCGCTTTGACCTGCGGTACCACCTCCAGGTGCAGCGGATGCGCTTGATAGACGGCCAAAGCGGCCGCGTCGGTGAATTCGCTGTAAAGCACCACGTCGGCGGCGTTCGGGTCGGCGATGAAATTGGCACCCACTTCTATTTTGAGCAGCCCCGGAATACGCCCGGAAAGACCCTCCAGCAAAACTTTGATGCGTGCGGCATCAGCCGCTTTGGAGGCGCTGTCGCGTAGCCGCCACATGACGATATGTTTAACCATTTTTGCAACTCCAGGAATTTGCGGGACTACCGACCGCGCAGAGTTTTGAACGCCGCGAGGGCGGACTCGCGCGAGACTTTCAGATCGACGATGGGTGGCGGATAGGCCTTGGCTGACTTGCCGCCGAGTTCCGGGATCCAACGCCGAATGTACTCGTTGTCGGGATCGAATTTTTCGGCCTGACTCGCGGGGTTGAAGACGCGAAAGTAGGGCGCCGCATCGGCGCCGCATCCGGCTGCCCATTGCCAGCCAAGGGTGTTACTGGCGAGATCTGCGTCGACCAACGTATCCCAGAACCAGCGCGCACCGTGCAGCCAGTGCATGCGCAAATTTTTGACCAGAAACGAGGCGACTACCATGCGCACGCGATTGTGCATCCAGCCGGTTTCCCAAAGCTCACGCATGCCTGCATCGACGAGAGGAATGCCCGTCTGGCCGCGCTGCCAGGCGGCGAGCTCACGCTCATTGTCGCGCCACGGAAAGCGCGCAAACTCGCCGCGCAAGGGCTCGTTGGTGGTACGCGGAAAGTGATAGAGCAGATGATGCGTAAATTCGCGCCAGCCGATCTCGGTCATGAACTGGCTGCTGCGCCACTTGGGGGCTGCGTGCCACACCTGTCGCGGCGAGAGCTCGCCGAAGTGCAGGTGCGGTGAAAGTCTGGATGTGCCGCTCACCGCCGGCAGGTTGCGAGTATCGCCGTAATCTTTGACCGGACCGTCGAGAAACGCATCGAGCAATTTCGCCGCACCACGTTCGCCCGGCGACCAAGTTTGCTGCAGCCCGCCGTGCCAGTGAATTTTCGGCATCAGACGCAAAGCCTCGAGGGTGATTCCAGACGGCCAGTGTGCGGGTGACAAGGGTTTTTTCGGTGCGGGTAGTGGCGCAGGCGGAGCGAGATCAGTTATGACCCGGCGCCAGAAAGGCGTGAAGACTTGAAACGGCTTGCCGCTGAGGTTCTGCACGTCCCAAGGCTCGATGAGCAGCGCAGCGTTGAAGCTGCGTGCTTCAAAGCCTTCTGCACGCAATAATTCTTTGATGTGACGATCGCGGGCGACGACGAGTGGCTCGTAGCGACGACTCCAGTACACCGCAGTAGCGCCGGTGTCTTTGATGAGCTTGCGCAGCGCAGCGAGCGAGTCTTTGCCTTGGCGGATGACGAGTTGCGATCCCAGACGCTCGAGATCACGCGCCAGCGTGCCAAGCGACTGGTGTAGCCACCAGCGCGCGGCCGCCCCTGGCGCCCATTCGCCTTCTTCGTCAGGGCACCAAAGAAAAACCGGGATCACCGGTTCACCGCGCGCGATCGCGGCCTGCAATGCCGGGTGGTCGGTGAGTCGTAAATCTTGTCGGAACCAGAGCAGTGTCGCGGTCATGGTTATTTCACCTTGTCGAGCGCGTGCAGCGCATGGGTTGCGATCACCTGCGCAACGGCATCGATGGCGACCGCGCGTGGCGAGCTCTTGCGCCAGATCGCGCCGATACGCCGGGTCGGCAGCGGTTTGGCAAAGGGTCTGAAGACGAGACCGCGCGGCGCGGCGTGACTGCCCTGCGTGGCCAGTTGTGGCATCAGGGTGAGACCGGCGCCGGAGGCGACCATTTGCCGCAAGGTTTCGATGCTGGTGGCGCGAAAGTCCTGCTTCTCGTGCACATCGATGCGGTTACAGACGTCGAGTGCCTGATCGCGCAGACAGTGGCCGTCTTCGAGCAGCAATAGCGGCGCACCCTGCAGATCTTCGATGCGTATCTGCTTGCGTGCGGCGAGCGCATGATCGGCAGGAGCGGCGACTACGAAGTGTTCGTCGTAGAGCGGCTTAGCACTGAGTCCGTCCATATCGATCGGCAAGGCGAGCACGCCCATGTCGATATCGCCGGCACGCAGATGCTCGAGCATGGTGGCCGTCTGGTATTCGTACAACATGAGCTCGAGACGCAGGAATTCTTTGCGTAGGCGCGGTGCGACCACCGGCAGCAGATAGGGCCCGATGGTCGGCAGGAAGGCAAGCCGCAGACGGCCTGCCAACGGTTCACGATGCGCTTGTGCGATCGCGACCACATCGTCGCTGGCTTCGACGATGCGCCGCGCCCGGGTGACGATCTCTGCACCGGCGGGCGTCAGAAGCGCTTTGCGCGGCTGGCGTTCGATAAGCGGCACACCAAGATAGTTTTCGAGTTTTTTGAGCTGCGCCGACAGTGTGGGCTGGCTGACGAAGCAACGTGCGGCGGCCTTGCCGAAGTGTCTGGTGTCGGCGACCGCGATCAGATAGCGCAAATCCTTGAGTTTGATATCGGTCATCGAAGGACACTCCTTTGTCCGGCGATCGGGTTGCGCGATCGATTTATCGCATCTATCGAAATCATCACATCAATCGATTGGATTGTCGAGGACGGGATCGGCACCATGCGCGCATCGCAAATCCAACGCAGGAGTTTTCCCATGATCGGTATCGGTCAACAGTTTCCCAAGTTCGCGCTCACGGGCGTGGTCAGCAACGACATCAAGACCGCTTTCCAGCCATTCACCAACGAGTCGGCCAAGGGCAAGTGGCAACTCGTGTTCTTCTGGCCTAAGGACTTCACCTTCGTCTGCCCGACCGAGATCGCGGCGTTCGGCAAGCTCAACAAGGAATTCGCGGCGCGTGATACGCAGGTCTATGGTGTGAGCACCGACAGCGAGTTCGTGCACCTCGCCTGGCGCAGCACCAAGTCCGAACTCAAGGATCTGCCGGTCCCGATGCTTGCCGACATCAAGCGCGAGCTGTCTGCCGCCCTCGGCATCATCGATGCGGAAGCGGGCGTGGCGCAGCGTGCGACCTACCTCGTCGATCCGCAGGGCGTGATCCGCTTTGTTTACGTCACCGACCTCAACGTCGGCCGCTCGCCCGAGGAAGTACTGCGCGTTCTCGATGCGCTGCAGACCGATGAGCTTTGCCCCTGCAACTGGCAGAAGGGCGAAGACACCCTGAAGGCGGCTTGATCGTGAGCGCTCTCGAGCAATTGCGGGATTCTTTGCCCGACTACGCCCGCGATCTCAAACTCAACTTGGGCTCGGTGCTCACCGTACAAGGGGCGCCCGGGCTCACGGCGCGGCAGATTTGGGGTACGGCGGTGGCGAGCGCCATCGCTTCGCGTCACCTGCCGCTGGCGCAGGCGATCGAGGCCGCGGCGCGCGCCGAGCTCGACGAGGTTGGCATCACCGGTGCAAAAGCGGCAGCAGCGATCATGGGTATGAACAATATCTATTACCGCTTCGTTCATCTCGTGGGCGATGCCGACTACCAGAGCATGCCGGCGCGCTTGCGCATGAATGTGATGGCGAACCCCGGCATCGACAAACTCGATTTCGAGTTGTACTCGCTCGCGGTTTCGGCCGTGAACGGTTGCGGCCTTTGCATCGAGTCGCACGAGAAGCTGCTGCGCAAACACGAGGTGAGCCGCGAGGCCATCCAGAGCGCCGTACGCATTGCCGCGGTGATTCATGCCGTGGCGCGCGTGCTTGAGCAGGCGCCGACCGCAGCGGAGGTGGGTCTCGCTGCCTGATTGATCCACTCTGAAACGACAGGTCTGAAACGACAGGCGGGCTGCTATCCTGAGTCCTCCCACCTCTCTCCCCCCGATTCGGGAGCAGCCCGCCATGTCAGCCAAGACTCCGCCTGCAACATACGAAAAGACCGCCTGCGTCGTCGTTTGCCGCGACGGTCCGCAAGGTGCCGCCGTCCGCGCGGCACAAACGCAGGCTCATCTGCAATACATCGAGACGGTGCTCGATGAGCTCAATATTGCCGGGCCGCTCTTTGCCGCCGACGGCAGTAGGCCGATCGGCAGCCTTTATTCCTTGCATACCAAAAGTCTGGATCGCGCCCGCGAGATCATCGAAAACGATCCGTACGCCAGACACGGTGCTTTCGCCTCCATAGAATTCTTTCCACATGTGCCTGCCGCGGGCCGCTGGATTGGTGGCAAGATCTGGTGAGGGCAGACAGTACCGCGGGGCGAGGGCAAGATCTTCGATGACCAAGATCTTCAATGAAATGTATGCGGACGGCAGCACCGTGCGTGTGCACTACTCGCCGTACGCCGACTGGTTGGCAGCGACTGCGCCCGAACGTATCCGCGAAAAACTTGCCGAAGCCGACACGCTGTTTCGGCGTGCTGGTATCACCTTTGCCGTATACGGTGACGAGACGGGTACCGAGCGGCTGATTCCGTTCGACATCGTGCCGCGGATCATCCCGTCCGCCGAGTGGGAGTTTCTGCAGCGTGGCTTGCGCCAGCGGGTCACGGGGTCGATACGCGAGTCGATGGTGGTGATCTTGCCGTTGAAAACACGACCGCCGAGTCCTTCGGCGCGCGCTTCGACGGCGAGACCGGGCGCCAAATCATTGAGGAAGGATTGCGGCACGGTGAACTCGAGCTTGATCACCGAGCTGTCGTCGAGGGTGGTGATGATGGTGCCTGGATTGACGAGGCCCCCTCTGCTGACTTTGCGAAAACCGGTACGTCCGGCGAATGGCGCACGGATCACTGTGTCGTCGAGTCGGGCACGCGCCGCGGCGACTCGCGACTCGCCGGTTTTGACCGCGGTCTCGAGTTGGTCGAGCTGCGCCTTCGAGAGGGCAGAGGTCACCGACAGGTCGCGACCGCGATTGAACTGGTTACGCGCTTCGACGAGATTGGCCTCGGCCTCGGCGAGCGCCGCAGCAACTTGTGCACGGTCGAGTTCGACCAGTATTGCCCCCGCAGCGACGCGTTGACCTTCTGCGAAGCGAATCGCCGTGACGGTGTTGGCTGACTTGGAGGTGATTTCCACCGATTCACGGGCAAGCGCAGTGCCCACGGCTTCGATCACGGGTCCGAAGGGGCGCCTCTCGACTTTGCTGGTGATGACCGTCGCCGGCGGCGGACCGCCAGCGCCACCGGGGCCCGAGCGCTGCCCGCCGTCCCGGCCGCCGGCCTCTTTGCCGGAGCAGGCGGCGAGCACCAGGGCTGCACCGAGCAGGGCGGTAGCTAGCGCGAACTTGCGCTGCGTAATCATTTAAGGCATCGCTGAGGATCGTCCGTGATGAGCAGCAAAGGGGCGGCGGATTCTACCTCAAGCCCGCCTGCCGCAGCAGGCTATGTAGTCGAGTCGCCCACTCACGCAGGGCGAGCCGGGTAGCGGCACGTTGGGTGATTTCATTGTCCAGCGTCAGTTGGGTATCGCGCGGGTCGCGATAGCGATCACGCAGGGTGGCCAGGACCCGGCCCGTGCCGGCTTCGCGCACCTCGAGCTCGAGCATCATCTCGCCGGATTCGTATACATAGGTGTAGAGCGGATTGATCTCGGCGCGTGGCGGCGCGTTGAGATACAGATCGATAATTTTGATCTGCAGTTCGAGTATTTTTCGACTATCCGCATGACCTGCAGATTTGGCGCCAAGCGCATTCAGTGTTTCGGCAAACGTTTGCTGCGTCAGCTTGGCGAGGTCGTTGCGAATTTTTTCGATATCTTTGGGCGCGAGGCCAAAAGTTCCGAACTGTCGTGGATCCCAGATGGCACTGAAACGAACTTCCACCGGCGCGATACGCCAAGTTGCACCTTCGGCCCAAGGGCTACGCGGGTCGAAGCTCGCCTGATCGATATTGTCGAGCTTCAGGGTAACGAGATCGGCAGGCGCGCTTGCAGTCTGCTCCGCGCCCTGTACGTTCGCACACGAAACAACCGCGCAAAGAACGCCGACAACTATTGCGGTGGTGGGGCGGTACAAGCCCATGCCAAAGTTTTCGGGACAGGTTGGCGCTGGCTTGAGTGTTGACATGCCGGTTTGATCAGACGACCCGGCGTCGAGTTCCCCCGGCTCGCCAGTCGTGGATATTGAGAGCCATTTCGTCGAGACAGCGCTGCCGCGACTCGACTGCGCCCCAGGCAGTGTGCGGGGTGACGATCAGGTTTGGCAGGTCCGGAGCGAACAGCGGGCTGCCGTCGATTGGCGGCTCTTGCGGCAGCACGTCGATGGCGGCGCCGCCGAGTCGTCGTTCACGCAGGGCGTCTGCCAGGGCTGCGATATCGATCAAGGCGCCGCGCGCGGTGTTGATCAAAATGGCGTCCCGTTTCATGAGCGCGAGCCTGCGGCGATCGATCATGCCCGTTGTCGTCGGTGTCAGCGGGCAATGCAGCGTCACCACATCTGCGCTGCGCAGCAGTTCATCGAGCTCGACACGCTCCGCAGTGGGCGCACCGCCCAGACGATTGGCGATGATCACCTGCATGCCCAAGGCTTGTTCGCAAGCGGCCGCAACGGCTTGACCGAGCACGCCCCCGCCGACCACGCCCAGGGTGCAGCCACGCAATTCGCGGATACGGTGCTGCAGTATCGTGAAATGACGTGCTTGGCCCCAAGTGCCATCGATCGCCTCGCGGGAGTACGCCGCGAGCTGGTGGGTGAGGAACAACAGCACGCCGAGCACATGCTGCACCACCGACGGGGTGCAGTAATCAGTGACGTTGCACACGGCGACCCCACGCTCGCAGGCCGCTTCCAGATCGACGTTATTGGTGCCGGTAGCTGACAGCGCAATCAGTCGCAGCGCGGGCGACGACTCGATGATCGAGCGATCGAGTCGCAGCTTGTTAGTCATGACGATTGCACGATCTGCAATGCAGTCAATGATTTCGTTCTGCCGTGCAGCCTCGAGCAGCGCGAGCCCCGGGGCAGCGTCCTCGAGCGAGCGCGTGTCGAGATCGCCGCTGCTGATGGTCGCAAAATCGAGAAATACCGACTTCATCTTGCAGCGACTATGTCAAAACACCAGCCGCATGACGCTTTCGGCGATACAGGCGGGCTTGCTCGCACCGTCGACCTCGGCGGTGTATTGCTCCGTCATCTGCAGTACGTTGGGCGCAACCTGCTCTACCGACTGCAGCGTAAAGCGACCGCGGATGCGTGCGCCAACACGCACCGCGTTCGGAAAGCGCAATTTGTTGAGCCCGTAGTTGATGATGTTGGTGATGCCCGGAACAATGGGCTTCTGTACATCGACCAGTCCGCGCAAGGGCACACTCAAAGATAATGTGAGATACCCATGAGTAATTGGCGCGCCGTAGGGCGACTCGCGCGTTGCTCTTTGCACATCGACGTGGATCCACTGGTGATCCCCTGTGGCATCGGCGAACGCGTTGATACGCTCCTGAGTGATCGTCAGCCAGTCACTGACATGCACCTCCTGACCAATGCGTGTTTGTAGCGTAGCGAGCGCCGCCGAGAGGGCAGATTCGTTCATCGGTCAGTGTCCTATTTTATTCCCATGCGCTTGCGGACGATCTCGCCTGCTTCCTGATAGGTCTGCGGCAGTTTTTCGAGGAAGGCATTCGGTTGGAAAAGTGGCTGATACTGCTGCAATACCGGCAGTAGGATGGCCACCGGCAATTCCTGCACGCGCCGCGTTTTACGGAAGTCGGCGAGCGGAATGCGCGCCGTAATGATGTCTTCGTGATGGTTTTCGGTTTTTGCGAGGACCGTGCCGCGTGGATCGACGATCACCGTGCCCTCATCGCGCGTACCGGAAGATTCGGGGAAGCCGATATTGTTGGGCGATACGGCGTTACCCACGCCGACAGTATACAGACGATTGGCGCGCGCCGTGGTGATGGCCGATTCCGAATTGCTGCCGCCGGTCACCGACAGCACGAGAATTTCTGCGCCTTTGAGACCCAGACAGGTGTAGAGCGTTGGCTCCGAGCCCACCGCCGTGATCGAGATGTTGCCGATATCGGTGCGCGCCACCGGCAGCACGGCATCCCAGCCGTACATCTCGACGTAACGATCGAGCACATCGTAGATCGTGGTACCGATCAGGGCGCCGTCACCAAAGAGACCGAGAATATTGCGCGCCTTCCACTGCTTGCTGACGATCTTGCCGTCAGGGCCCGTCAGCACCGACATGTTGATGACGTGATCTAGCCAGTCTTTTTCTTTGGCGTAGCAGCCCCAGGAGATGTAACAACCATAGCGTTTGGCTCGCTCGCCGATGGCTTCGGACTCGGGGCCAGGTAGCTCGAAGGCCACCTGATTGAGTTCTTTGCGCGTCCACGGCTGAAAGCCCTGGATCGGGAACTCGTGCATCGAGATGAGATCGACCTTCGAACCCCAGCGCCGCTCGCCGCCCCATTCTTCAGGCGAATTCTGCGCGAGATCGATCAGGCGCAGGATGCGATTGAGATTGCGCTTGAGCGTGTTGGCTCGATCACGCACATCAATCGAATAGAGCTGCGACTGAACGGCGGCGACATTCACGACATCCTGTTTGAGCGCCACTTTGGCGTACTGGCCACGATTCGAAACGTGAATGCCATTGCCGGGCGCGGCTGCGCCACCTGCAGGGGCAGCCGCGTTTTCCGCGTCAGCGTTGCCTGATACCGTAGAGCCCGCCGCCGCTGCCAGGCTTGCCATGGCGGCACCCGTGATCAATGAGCGGCGATCGAGCTTTGCTGTTTTCTTTGACATGATCAATAATCCCGTTGCAGAAATTTATTTCTTAGGACCCAGACCGAGTGCGCTCACGTCCATGACATGCAACTGCAGTCCCGACATGAATCCTGCCCCAGGCCCCGCGCTGCGCGAGCTGGTCCACACCATCTTGCGACCATCCGGCGAGATCGCCGGGAAACCATCGAAGCCTTCGTCAAAAGTGATGCGCTTCGGCGGCGTCGTGCCGTCGAGATAACCGAGATAAACCTCCCAGTTGCGCGGTGTTTCGGCGCGCACGAACAGGAAGTGCTTGGCGTCTGGTGTCGGGTAGGGCGCCCAGTTCATGTCGTGCGTGAAGGTGCGTGGTTTGACATCGCTGCCATCACGCTTGACGGTGTAGATTGTCATCGGCGTCGGTTTTTGATCGTATTCCGAGGCTTTCCACGCGCGGAAGAGGATTGTCTCGTTGTCCGGCAGGAAGTACGGCGCACCTTCCTGATCGTCGGTCGTGAAAGTGATTTGTTTTTCGTCGGTGCCGTCCGACTTCATCACCCACAAATCCATATTGCCGTTGGTCATGCGACCGAACACGATCCACTTGCCATCCGGCGAGACGGTGACTTCTGCCTCGTATTGCTGGTTGTTGGTGAGGCGCCGAATATTTTTGCCTTGGCGGTCCGAAACATACAGCTCGGCGCCTTGCGGGTAGTTACGCCAGTCGGACCAGTTGCCGAGCGGCATGTTCATGTTGTCGCGGATCGACGTCCAGATTAGCCGCTTGCCGTCCGGAAAAAAGTATGAACAGCCATCCCAGCCGCGATCGTTGATGAGTGTTTCCTCGGTGCCCGAGTCGGTAAAGGTTTTGGTCAAGAAACCCGAGAGCCCGCGTGGACTTTTGACGGCGAGCGGACTTTTGACCTGCGCGATGAGGTGCTCACTATCCGGTCCGTAATAGGCTTCGGCGGCCTCCGCGATATTCGGAATCTGCCACGAGGGCATTTCCTGGTCGCGCGTCGACGCCGTGGCGCCCGCAGGCACTTTGACCGCCTTGTGGTCTTTGGCCGAGAGCGGCGAGCTGATGCTTGCGATGCCGATCCACAGCAGGCTGGTCACGCATGCCGTCGCCGATTTCCAAACTTTGTTGCGAACTGTTCGCATTCCTGTACCCCCATGTGCAACGCAGTGTTCTTTGACCGCGTAGCCGTCATAACATGTTTTGGTTATGGACCGATGCTCAGAAGAGGGTTCCGTCATCAGTCAGTCGGGTGTAGGTTTGGCATAGCAACCGCTAAAAAACAATAGCGGAGCATCGGAGGGAACACTCAATGGTCAATCGCAAGAAGGGGGTCCGCCCATTGTGGGCGGCAGTTTCTTTGATCGTCGCCGCAGCAGCGGCTCAATCCGGCTACGCGCAGGCGCCAGCCGACGATTCTCTTGGTCTCGAAGAGGTCGTGGTAACGGCGCGTAAAACGCAGGAACGTCTCGTCGACGTGCCCCTGGCGATCTTTGCCTTCACGAGCGAAGCGATCGAGCAGAAGGGCATACGCAATCTCGACGACATCGCCGCGGCCACACCCGGCCTCACGTTCTCGGACGTGCAGGCAGGCTTTCTGCCGGTCCCGGTCATCCGCGGGTTCGCGCCGATCGATGTGCGCGGCGAGAACAACGCAGCCATCTTCATCGACGGCGTGTTCGTGTCGGGCAAGGAAGGTCTCAACTTCAATCAGCTCGACCTCGAGCGAATCGAGGTCATCAAAGGCCCGCAGGCGGCCATGTATGGCCGTAACAGTTTCAGCGGCGCACTCAACTATGTGACCGCCAAGCCCGGGGATACCACCAAAGGCAAGGTCGAAGTGCAGCTCGGTACGCATGGCAAGGGCTATGCCGGCGCGACCGTGAGCGGACCCATCAGCGAAAGCGGTACCTTGAAAGGTCGCATCGCGGTGTCGTACGACAATTTCGACGGCTCGTACGAAAACCAGATCTCGGGCGGCGACGATATCGGTGGCTATAAATACAAGACGGTGCAGGGCAGCCTGTACTTCCAGCCCTCCGACACTTTCGAAGCCAGCTTATCGGCCTATTTTTCGGATGACGTGGTCGGCAACTCGGCCATCAGTCCGGTGGCCGCCAACTGCGAAAATCTGAATGCGCTGCTGTCGGTGCAGACGCCGACGCCCCCAGTCGCGTACGGCAACTATTGCGGCGAGTTCAAGCCGATGAGCCGCACGGGCATGTCTGCGCTGCCTGCTGCAACGGGCAACGATCGCGAGATCAGGCGCGCCAACCTCAATCTGGTTTGGGAGACAGGCATCGGCACCATCAGCTCTTTGACCGGTTATTCGCGCGTGTACCAGACATTCTTTGTCGATGGGTCACGCAATACCGGCGAAACCGTGCCGTTTGCCTACGTCTCGACGCCGACGACGCTGGTCGCCGGCACTTTCAAGGCCGGAGCTCTCAAAGTATTCCGCACCGGCCTGTTGCAAGTGGGTGCTCCGGGTCAAACCGAAGAAATCAGCACTGAACTTCGTCTCGCCAGCAACCCGAAGGAATCGTTCCGCTGGTCGGTGGGCGCTTATTACTACGATACCCGTTCAAAGGGCGGTACCGACGGCGTCGTTGCTAGTCAAAAATTGCCGGCCGATTTCTCCGAGTTTTGCTTGTCATGCCGTTCGGCGGCATTGTTCGGCGGGCCGCCGACACTGACCATCGAGCCGGCGGTCGGCGCGGGTAACGCTGCGCTCCTGCCGTATTTCACCAATCCGCTCGGTGGCGCAATCTTTACCACGACCAACAAGAACTCGGTGTCGGCGACCTCGGCATTCGCGCTCGCCGAGCTCGACTTTGCAGAAGCCTGGACCGGTCGTATCGAAGGCCGCTACACCAATGAAAAGAAATCCTTCGCAAACTTGGTGACCAATCGCTTCGGCAGCAAGAAGTGGAGCCTGCAGAACTGGCGTGCGACGCTCGATTACAAGCCCGCCGATAACATCACGGTGTACGGTTCGTATGCGCATGCCGAAAAGAGCGGCAACGTAGGTGCAGCAACCGTACAGTTCGTGTCGGATGCCGCGCCGGCACCGAACGTACCCATCCTCACTGCCTTCGATCCCGAGCAGAACAATGCACTCGAGCTCGGTATCAAGGCTGAGATCATGAATCGTCGCGCCTACCTCGACTTCGATGTCTACCAGTCGAAGTGGAAGCACATCGTCATCCCGCAGATTCGTACCGAGGTGGTCGATCCGCGCAGCGGCAATGTCAGTGCGATCCGTACACCGACTGCCTTCAACGTGAACGCGGGTGATGCCACCATTCGTGGCGCCGAGTTCTCGGTGAATGCGCGGCTCACTGACCGGGTCGACGGCAGCTTCGGGGTCTCTTACACCGATGCGCAGTACGACAATGCGAAGGTCGACAGCTTCAAAAACTTCCCGAGCTTTTCGCCGACTGGCAGCGTCGCCGGCAAACAAATCTTGCGCACGTCGCCGTGGCAGCTCGCGGCCAGTCTCGGTTACACCGCACCGATCAGTAGCGATCGCAGCGTTTATGTACGCGGCGACCTCTCGTTCCGTGATGCGCAATTCGCCGATGCCATCAACGAGGCGATCACGCCTGAGCAGACCAAGCTGAACATGCAGATCGGTTTGCAGGGCGACAGCTATACGTTGGAGTTGTGGGGACGAAATCTCACCAACGAGGATTCGCCGAGTGCGGCCTATCGGGACGTGTTTTTCACCAACGTCTTGCCCGATGGCACCTTCTATCGCACGCCGACTGGCACTACGCCCGCCGGCAGCGGCGGCAGAAGCACCTTCTTCCCATGGCGTTACAGCGTCTCGTACCCTGTGCTGCGTGAATTTGGCGTGACCTTCCGCTACAAGTTTTGAGCATGCCCGCAGGCGGCTTGGTCCGCTTCGGATTGATGTCACTGCTGTCCGCCGGCCTTTGGGCCGGCGGACAGTCGCTCGCTGCTGAACCGGCTGCTGCGAGCGGCCCGGAGCAATTGCGAGTCGGTGACCCGGCGCGCCGCGAGCGTAGTGTCACGCCAGTTCTTGATGGCATCGTCGACACCCGCTGCAACGAAGTGATTGATACCGTCGAGCTCGCGCGTCGATTGCGCGATGTGCGTGTGCTGTTCATCGGCGAGGAACACACTAACGGCGAGTTCCATCGCGTACAACTGCGTACGATCGAGGCCCTGCACGCGGCGGGGCGCAAGGTGATCATCGGGCTCGAGATGTTCCCGTGGGGCGATAACCCATCGCTCGAGCGTTGGCGGCGC
>VGUP01000039.1 GCA_016874175.1 Gammaproteobacteria bacterium
TTGCGTGGCCGCCGAGCTCTCTTTAGGCTGCGCAGCATGAAGCACATCCATCTGCAAAGAACCGGCGTCCTTTCCCTGGTTTCGCTCGCTGTTGCGGCGGTCGGCGCGTTGGCCTACGCGGTCGCGCCACGTACCTTCACCGCCGAGGAAGAGGCGCTTTATCAGCAGCGCTTCGAAAAGTTGGTCGCTGGGATGCGCTACGGACTCGGACTCGAAACCTATGACCCTCTCGAAAAGGTCGAGGGTGACCTGCGCAGCCGGCCTTTGCCCGCGGTGACCCCGGGGCAGGGCAGCATCGAGGCGTCTGCGCTCGAGCAGGCCCGCGACTATGCACGCAACAACAACTCCAGTGCTTTCATGGTCTGGCGCAATGGTCGCATCGAGACTGCCGATTACTTCAAAGATATGAAGCCGGGCGATACTTTGGCCTCCCGTTCGCTCGCCAAACCCATGACCGCCGTTGCCGTGGGTCGGGCGATTGCGCTCGGTAAGATTCGCTCGCTCGATCAACCGGTCGCCGACTTCGTGACCGAATGGAAGGACGATCCGCGTCGCTCGAAGATTTTGGTACGGTACCTGCTCGATATGCGCTCTGGCTTTCTGCCGCAGGCGCCGGCGACCACCCAGGAAGACATGCTTAATCGGGCCTACCTACATCCGCGGCACGATGAGATCATCATCCACGATTACCCGGTCGTCGATGAGCCAGGCACGATCTATGAATACAACAACGCGACCTCCGAACTCGTGGCGGTGCTCATCGAACGAGCGACCGGCGTGCGTTACGGCGAGTTTCTCTCGCGCGAGGTTCTCAAAAAAATCGGCTCGCCGGGTGGCGAGATCTGGGTCAATCGACCCGCTGGAGTGGCGCACGCCGGCTGCTGCCTGATGCTGCCGCCGGAGGCCTGGCTGCGGCTCGGCATCCTCGTGATGCAGGACGGTCGTTGGCAGGGCAAGCGTCTGTTGCCCGAGGGCTACGTCAATGAAATACGCCGCGGCACGTTGCAGAACCCGTACTACGGCCTCGGCGTCTATGTGGCCGGGCGTTACACGGCTCGCCGCGGTTTCGCGAATCCCGCGCGCGAACCGGAGGCTCGGCGCGTGCTGCACTCCGAACCCTACCTGGCTGAAGATCTCTTTCTGTTCGACGGCAACGCCAACCAGGTCGTGTATGTCATCCCCTCTGAAAAAATGGTGGTTCTCAGGGTCGGCAACAACCCGCCGCGAGCTGCCGGGCAGGAGTGGGACAACGCCTTCCTGCCGAATTCGCTGATGCGCGGCATTCGCCGCACTGCGGGCGAGACCGCACCGAAGCCGCAGCCTCAGGATTGACTCTGTTATACTGTTGTAGTTAAATATAGCACCTTGGATGATCCGCCGCGTGTCCCGCGCGGCGGTTCGCTTTTTGGAAGTCATTTTTCGGAAGTCATCGATGTCCCGTTTTTCTCTCGCTCAAGTTCCCCGCGGTATCCTCTGGATGGTGGGCGGCATTGCGCTGCTCGCGGTGTTTGGTCTGCTGCGCACCTTTTTGTTTTCGGGCGCCGGCAAGGGCGAGGCGAGTCCGCCGCCGCTGGTGTCGGTCGTCGCCGTCGCACCGGTAGAGCTCGCCGATGTGGTGACGTTCTCCGGGGCCATCGCTGCGCGTGACGAGGCAGCGCTCAGTGCCGAAGGCGAGAGCGCGCGCGTTGCCGCACTCTTTGCCGAGGTGGGCGATCGCGTGAAAGCGGGTGCCGTGCTCGCCAAACTCGACACCTCGCTCGTTGCGCCGCAGGTCTCGAGTCTCGAGGCCTCGCTGCAAGAATCAAAAGCCAACGCGGCGGTGGCCGAGGCCGAGTTTCGGCGCGCGCAGGCTGTGGCCAACATTGGCGCGCTGTCGGCCCAAGAAATCGAACGTCGCCAAGTAGCGGCGATCGCCGCGGAGGCGCGAGTCAAAGTCGTTTCTTCGCAGCTCACCGAGGCTCAGGCACGGCTACGGCGCACCGAGATCCGCGCACCCTTCGATGGCATCGTGCTCACGCGCGCCGCTGAGGTCGGGCAGCTGGCAGGGCCGGGCGGGGCGCCGTTGTTTCGGATCGGTCGGGCGGGCGGCCTCGAGATGCGCGGCAACATTGCCGAGCGTGATTTGCCGCGAGTGAGCGTCGGTCAGGCCGCCAAGGTGAGCGTGACCGGCGTCGATCGCCCATTCATCGGTCAGGTGCGTTTGATCGGCGCCGTGATCGATGCGCAGACGCGGCTCGGCAGTGTGCGGATCGATCTGCCCACGGATCGCGACCTGCGGCCTGGGGCTTTTGCGCGCGGCGAAATTTCCGTGGGCTCTGGTCGTCGTCCGTTGCTGCCGCAAACGGCGGTGATGAGCGATGCCGGAGGTAACTACGTTTTCATTGTCGACGATGCGAGCAAAGTCCAGCGCCGCAGCGTGCGCGTCGAAGGTGCGCGCGCCGAGGGCGTGGTGATCGAGTCGGGTCTCGTGAGCGGTGATCGTGTGGTTACCACCGCAGGGCCCTATCTACGCGCGGGCGAGCCGGTCCGAGTCGCGCAATGAAAAACATGTCTGCATGGGCGATTCGGCATCCCACTCTGCCGATCGTGCTCTTCATGGTGCTCACCTTTGTCGGTCTCGTGAGCTTTTCTCGTTTGCCGATCAATCTGACGCCTGATGTGAGTTTTCCGATCGTTTCGGTGTCGGTGTCGCAACCTGGCGCCGCGCCTTCCGAAATCGAAACCCAGATCACGCAGAGGGTCGAAGGCGCGGTGCGCAGCGTGGCCGACGTGCGCAATATCGGCTCGCGGGCGTTCGAGGGCGGGTCGGTCACCTCGGTCGAATTCCAGATCGGTACACCCATCGATCGCGCGCTCAATGATGTGCGCGATGCCGTCAGCAAGATCCGCGCGGATCTGCCCGATGGCATCGATGAACCGCAGGTCAACCGCATCGAGATCGAAGGCGGAGCAATCGGCTGGTACGCGGTATCGACTACGGGAAGATCGCCCGAGCAGCTCAGCTGGTATGTCGATAATACTTTGAGCAAGCGCTTGCTGGCGATCCAGGGCGTGGCGCAGGTGTCGCGGGGTGGTGGCGTGAATCGCGAGATTCGTGTCGAGCTCGACCCCGCTCGCATGCAGGCGCTCGGGCTTACGGCCTCCGAGGTCAATCAGCAGCTGCGCGTGCTCAATGTGAATGCACCGGGCGGCCGCGCCCAGGTGGGCGGCGGTGAGCAATCGATCCGGGTGCTCGGCGCAGCTGCGACCGCGCTCGAGCTCGGTGCAACCCGCATTCGGCTCGCCAATGGCACCAACGTGCGCTTGCAGGATATCGCCGAGGTGAGCGACGCCGTCGGCGAGCGACGCTCGTTGTCGCGGGTCAATGGTCGACAGGCGACCAGTTTTGGTGTGTTCAAGGCCCGCGGTGCCTCCGAGGTCGCCGTGATGGACGCCATCGAAGCCGAGCTCGCGACGCTTGCTAAAGAATCGCCCGACATCACCGTCAAGCGGGTGTTCACGACGGTCGAGTTCACCCGTGAGACCTACCGCTCGGCGCTGATGGCGATGATCGAGGGCTCGATCCTCGCAGTGCTGGTGGTGTTCATCTTCCTGCGCGACTGGCGGGCGACGGTGATCTCTGCGCTCGCCATCCCGCTCTCGGCGATCCCGACGTTTGCCTTCATGTATTGGCAGGAATTCACGCTCAACAATATCAGCCTGCTGGCGCTTGCTTTGGTGGCGGGCGTGCTGGTCGATGACGCGATCGTCGAAATCGAGAATATCGTGCGCCACATGCGCATGGGCAAGAGTGGCTATCAGGCTGCGCTCGATGCCGCAGACGAGATCGGTCTTGCGGTGGTCGCCACCTCGGCGACCATCATCGCGGTGTTCTTGCCGGTCAGTTTCATGGGCGGCTTCTCCGGGCAATATTTCAAGCAATTCGGGCTGACGGTAGCTGCAGCCGTATTCTTTTCTTTGCTGGTGGCGCGCCTGATCACGCCGCTGATCGCCGCGCACACGCTCAAGCTGCATGACGAGATCCGCTCGGCGGACGGTCCATTGATGAGCGCCTACCTCGATGCGTTGCGTTGGTCGCTGCAGCATCGGCGCGCCACGCTGATCGGCGGCACGTTGTTTTTCCTGTTCTCGATCGGTTTGCTGATTGCCGTACCCAAATCATTGCTGCCGTCGCAGGACTTCGGCTCGGCGCAGATCGACATCGAGTTGCCGCCGGGGGTGCGTCTCGAGCAGACGGCAGAGATTTCCGGCAGGGTTCGCGAGCTGCTTGCCAAGCAGCCCGGGGTGTCGGACGTCATCGAGGAGATCGGTGGCGGCGACGTGCGCACCGCGCAGCTCTACGTCACCTTGGTGCCGCGTGAGGAAAGAAAAATGTCGCAGAAGGTCTGGCAGGAAAGGGTGACGCCTCTTTTCGCCGAGATTCCTGACGCGCGCGTCACTTTCGTAGACAACGATAGTCCGGGTGGCTTGCCGATCACGCTGTATCTCACGGGCGAAGACCCCGCCAAGCTCGAAGTGACGGCGCGACGCGCGGTCGCCGCAATGCGTGCCTTGCCCGAATTGCGCGATCCGCGCATCAAAGGCGATCTGCAGCGTCCCGAGATCCTGATCCGACCGCGTCTTGATCTTGCCGCTGAACTCGGCGTCTCGGTGGCAGCGATCAGTCAAACAATTCGTATCGCGACGCTCGGTGATCTGCGGCAGAACGCCGCGCAGTTCTCGGCCGCCGATCGTCAGGTACCCATCCGTGTCAGTCTGATCGAAGAGTCGCGACGCGATCTCAGTACCCTCGAGAATCTGCCAGTGCGTACGGCGGGTGGCGCCACCGTGCCGCTCAAGGCCGTGGCGGACATCAGTTTTGGTGAAGGCCCGTTGGTCATCCGCCGCTACAACCAGAGCAGGCGCGTGGTGCTGGAGTCTGAACTTGCCAAGGGTGTCGAGCTCGGACCTGCGCTCGCCAAGGTTTACGCGCTACCCGAGATCAAAAATTTACCCGAGGGCGTGCGGCTGGTCGAGGTCGGGCAGGCGGAAATTCTCAAAGAATTGCTCGAGAACTTCGCGTTCGCAATTGCCGCCGGTGTATTGCTCGTGTTTGCCGTGCTCGTGATTCTCTTCGCGCGCGTGTTCCAGCCGATCACCATTCTGTCGGCTCTGCCGCTATCGGTGGGTGGGGCGGTGATCGCACTGATGATTGCGGGTATGCCGTTCTCGATGCCGGTGGTGATCGGATTTTTGATGCTGATGGGCATCGTCGGTAAAAACTCGATCCTACTGGTCGATTTGGCTATCGAAGAAATGCGTGCGGGTAAGCCGCGACTCGAGGCTCTGGTCGAGGCAGGCCACAAACGTGCGCGACCGATCATCATGACCACGGTCGCGATGGTCGCTGGCATGCTGCCCGTGGCCTTCAGCACGGCCGCTACAGGGTTTAGGGCGCCGATGGGTGTCGCGGTGATCGGTGGGCTCATCACCTCGACGCTGCTGACGCTCGTGATCGTGCCCTCGATGTTTTCTTTGGTGGACGACATCGAAGGCTGGTTCGAACCGCGCGTAGCGAGACTGCTCACGTCCTCGGGCGAGAGCAAAACCGCAGCTTGATCGCAGTGCTGCAGGCGCGTTATGGCTGCCAGAGCAAGGCGAGGGCAAGGGTGCTCGAGGCGATGAAGGCCGTGGCCGCTGCGCCGAGCGCGAGCGGTTGCCAGCCCTGCGCGGTCAGCTTGCGCAAATCGGTTTCGAGTCCGACTGCAGCCAGCGCCAGTGCGAGCAGCCCTTGCGAGAGCACATTGGCCGAGGTGCGCAGCTCTGCAGGCACCCAGCCCGTGCCCGCGAGCAACACCATTCCCAAAAATCCGAACACGAACCAGGGCATCGGCACTTTGCCGCGCACGGCGGAGTCACCGGACGTGGTTTTTTTGGTAAGACGACGCTGCATCCAGAGTCCCATGCCGATCACGAGTGGCGCGAGCATCAGCACGCGCGCGAGCTTGGCGACAGTCGCGAATTCGCCGGTCGCTTGGCCGCGGGCAAACCCGGCAGCGACCACCTGCGCCACTTCGTGTACCGAGGCGCCGGTCCAAAGGCCGTACGCGCGTTCATCGAGTGGCAGCATGCCGCCGAGCACGGGGTAACTGAACATCGCAATCGTGCCAAACAGAGTCACGGTGGCGAGCGCATAGGCGACCGCCTCTTCGTTGTCGCGCACCACCGTGTTAGCCGCAACAATCGCTGAGGCGCCGCAGATGCCTGTGCCGGCGGCGATCAGCACCGTGAGCCCACTGCGTACGCCAAGACGCTCGCCCAGCCACAGGGTGAAGAAGAACGTCCCGAGCAGCGCGAAAGCCAAGATGGCGAGCCCGGCAACACCGATCCCGAGGATCTCGGCGAGCGTCACTTGCAGGCCGAGCAGCACAATACCGGTGCGCAGCGGCGCGCGTAGGCAGAGGGCGATTCCCGCTCGCGCGACTTCTGGGCGACCGAGGAAGTTGCGAACCAATAAGCCAAGCAGGATGGCGAGCATCAGCGGGCTGATGCGCGAGATGCCCGGGAGGCTCAGCGCCTTGAGACCGAAGGCCGCGGCGGCGATTGCGCCCGCGAGCAGCAGGCCGGGTAGCGGGGCGGGCGCAGCGGCCGGTACGGGGTCAGGGGCAGTCAAAATCCGGTACCTCGGTGCGCAACCGTTGTTATGGCGCAACAAACAGGCCCTTTTTGGGTGAGTGACAGTATAAAGCACAAAAATATCTGTTGCAGAAACAACGTAGTGTTAGACTCTTGCGGGATCGTTGCCTTTCTATCTGCATCTCTGGGCGTCCGAACGCCGGTCTGCATTGCTGAATCGACATCGATCGGGAGCCAAGAGGGCCGACGGTGTCGCAAGGCACGGCGCCCAAACGGCGTTTGTAGTGTGTTATCGGAGAGTGTGTCCAGAGATGGCTAAAATCTATGTAGGCAACCTGCCTTTTACGGCAGATGAGGCAGCGGTTCGTACGCTGTTCTCGCAGCACGGTGCGGTGACTTCGGTCGCCCTGCCCGTTGATCGTGATACCGGTCGTCCGCGCGGTTTCGGCTTTGTCGAAATGGCGCAGGAAGATGCGGTCCGCGCCATTCAGGCGTTGAACGGTTATTCCATGGGTGGTCGCCCTCTGCGCGTCAATGAGGCGCAGGATCGTCCGCGCACTGGTGGCGGCGGTGGCCGTCCGGGTGGCGGCGGTGGCGGTTTCCGCGGCGGTGGCGGTGGCTATCGCGGCGGCGGCGGCGGCGGCGGCATGGGTGGTGGCGGCGGTCGCTGGTAGGCGATCAACGCGACCGTCCTCACCGACAGTCGACCGAAAAAGGCCCGGGTTTTCCGGGCCTTTTTCTTTTCCGCGCTCTTTTTCCTGCGCGTGTCGCTTACCGCGCGCCGGGTAGCACGCGCACCAGTTGCTTGCCGACGTTGCGTCCTTCAAAGAGGCGGATCAAGGCTGCGGGCATCTGCGCTATCCCTTCGAGAATGTCTTCCTGATGGTGCAGCTGGCCCGCGACAACCCACTCGACCATCTGCGCCTCGGCACGTTCGAAGTGCTGGCCCATTTCATAGATGAAGAATGCTTCCATTCGCGCCATTTTCTTGAAGATGACGAAGGCGTTGCGCAGCGGTCGCGGCTGTTCGACGCCGTCGATGTACTGCGAGATCGCCCCGCAGAGCACGACTCGCGCATGTCGCCGCAGGTGGGCGAGGCCCGCATCCAGAATCTCGCCGCCGACATTGTCAAAGAAAACATCGATACCCTCGGGTAGCAGGGTACCGATACGCTCTTCCACCTGCTCATCGCGATAGTTGATGGCCGCCCGATAGCCGAGCCGACTGGTGAGCAGTTCGCATTTGGTAGCGCTGCCCGCGATGCCGATGGGCTCGGCGCCCAGATTGCGGGCGATTTGCCCCACGTTCGAGCCGACCCCGCCCGCGGCACCTGACACCAGCACCCGATCGCCCGCCTTGACGGCACCGATATCTACGAGACCCAAATAGGACGTGAAGCCGGTAAGACCCAGCACGCCGAGCGCGGTCGACACGGGCGCAAGCCTTTGCTTCACCTTGTACATTAAAAAATAAGGTGAGCCGTCGGCGATGGCATATTGCTGCCAACCCATTTTGCCGTGGACGATTTCGCCGACGGGCCAAGCCGGGTTGCGTGACTCGACGATACGGCCCACGCCGCGCCCATACATCACATCACCGAGTTCGAGCGGGCGCTCGAATTTTTCGGTGTTGAGCATGTAGCCGCGCATCACGGCGGCCACACCGAGATACATCACCTCGATACGAAACTCGCCGTCGGCGAGTGCTCGCAAGGGCGCTTCGATCAGTCGAAAGTCGCTCGCACGGACGGCACCCGCGGGGCGCGCAGCGAGCACCCATTGCAGATTACGGCTCAAAGTTCTCGATTCCGGGTCTCGGGTACCAGCCAGAGCGCGAGTACAAACGCGCTCGCCATCACCGTGACCGGGTACCAAAGGCCCGCGAGCACATCACCCGAGCGCGCGACCAGCCACGCGGCCGTGAGCGGCATGAAGCCGCCGAACCAGGCACTCGTGAGGTGATAGGGCACCGAGAGCGCGGTATAGCGGATGCGCGTGGGGAAAATCTCGGCGAGCCAGCCCGCGCCCGGGCCGCAAGTCAGGCCTGCACCGACGATCATAAAAAAAATCAGCCCAATGAGCTTGAGGTGCGTGAGGTCTAGGTCGCCCACAGACTCGATCGGTACGACGGCGGAGCGTTGTGGATATCCGGCTGCAGTGAGCGCGCTTTGCAGGGTATCGCGATCAAAACCCGTGAGCCGCGAGTTTGCGACCGTGATCGTGAGCGACTCGCCGTCGAGCGCGGGCGCGTTACGGTAGGAGATCCCACGCTTGGCCAAAAAATCACGCGCTTTGGTCGCCTCGTCGAGTTCGGCAGCGCTTGCGAACGGGTCGAAGGCCGTCGGCGCCGCATAGACCGTGACGGGTGCTGTACGCTGTGCGGCGGCGAGCGAGGGATTGCCCACGGCCAGCAAGCCACTATAGGCAGGCATGATGCTCACCGCCGAGATCAGCATGCCCACGAGCATGACGGGGCGTCGGCCGACGCGGTCAGCAAGTGCGCCCGAACCTACGAATATCACCATGCCGATCACGAGTGCCGCGACAATCAGGGCCGATGCGGTCGCGCTGTCGATCAGCAGCGCGGTCTGCAGGAAGACCAAAGAATAGAACTGTGCCGTGTACCAGCTGAGCGCCATCGCGGCTGCGACCACGAGCGCTGCCGCCATGCACCGTCGATGTTCCGCAGCGAACAAGGTTTCGCGCACGGGCGCCTTGGCGAGCCCGCCATCCTGTTTAAGTTGCACGAAAAGTGGCGACTCCGCCAGTTGCAGACGTATGTACACCGAGAGGCCGAGCAGCAGCACCGAAACGAGAAACGGGATGCGCCAGCCCCATGCACGAAACGCTTCTTCGCCCACCGCATAGCGGCAGCCAATGATCACGAGCAGGGAGAGTACGAGCCCGAGCGTGCCCGTGGTTTGGATCCAGCTAGTGAAAAATCCGCGGCGTTTGCGGTCGCTGTGCTCGGCGATGTAGATCGCCGCGCCACCGAATTCGCCGCCCAGCGCGAGTCCCTGGATGAGTCGCAGCGTGACGAGCAAGGCGGGCGCCCACCAACCGATGACCTCAAAGGTGGGAATGAGTCCAACCAGCGCCGTGGCGAGCCCCATCAGCACGATGGTGAGCAGAAAGGTCTGCTTGCGCCCGACGCGATCGCCGAGCCTGCCGAAGACGAGGGCGCCGATGGGTCGGACCGCGAATCCGGCGCCGAAGGCGGCGAGGCTGGCGAGCAGGGCCGCCGTTTCGTTGCCCGGCGGAAAAAACAGTGCGCCGAAAAACGTCACCAAGCTGCCGTAGAGGAAGAAGTCGTAGTACTCGAACACCGTGCCCGTAGAGGCTGCGACGACGACGCGGGTCATCGGTGTCGGTTTGGAAAGATCGTTGCTCATGTTCACACTGGGGAAGCCTGTGCGGATTTTAGGCGCAAATGGACCCGTCGCGGCTACACTCGGCGGTACGATGCGCAACGCCTCTGCGCCGATCCGTCGCGGCTATTTCGACGGTCCTACGGGTCAGGTTCACTATCGTCGATGTCATATTGAGGGCGGCGAGCCGCTGCTGTTGATGCACCAGTCGCCGTTATCGTCGACGCAGTTCGAGGCCGTGATGCCCGCACTCGCCGCCGCAGGGTTCGATGTGCTCGCCACCGACATGCCGGGCTTCGGCATGTCTGACGTCGCCGCCGAGGGCGCAACACTCGAAGATTTCGCGAGTATCATTTCTGCGGGGTTGGCGGCAATGGGCTGGCGCAGCGCCTCGATCGTCGGTCATCACACTGGTGCCGTGCTCGCCGCGGCGTTTGCCGCAGCGCACCCTGCAGCAGTCAAAAAGCTCGTGCTCAATGGTTTTCCGCTGCTCGGCAAGACCGAGCGCGATCATTTTGTGACCTTTTATTTTGGACCGAAGGAACCGAAGGCCGATGGCACGCATCTGCTCACTGCGTGGCAGAACCGACTGCGCTCGACGCCCGGTTGGACCGATATCCGCCTCATGCATCGCTACACCGTCGAGGCGCTGCATCGCGGCGACACCAACTGGAAAGCGTTCCCACTCGTGATTTCGGCTGATCTCGAAGCGGTACTGCGCAAGATCACGGTGCCGACGCTCATGTTCACCAATAGCGGCGAAGATCTCTACGAGTCGACGCGCCGCGCGCATGCGCTGCGCGGCGATTTCTTTGCCTACGCCGAGCTCGAAGGCGGCTCGCACGACATCGTCGACGAGCAGCCGCAGAACTGGGTGAGGGTGGTCGCGGATTATCTGCGTTAGCGTGTTTGCGGGCTCGTCATGGCGGGCTCGCGATCGCGGGTACTCGATCAGCCCTTGCGCAATCCCCGCTGCCCCTCTTCGAGCGTAAAGCGCGCGAGCGAGCGCGCGACGGCCTGCGTCTCGCGCACCGAGTCATAGCCCACGAGGTCGGCCTCGAGTCGATCCGGTGTCACCGTCAGGTGCAGATAGCCGCGATGACTGCCGTCAGCAAAGAAAACATCGGTCGAGTCGCTGCGATTGTAGGCGTCGATGACCTTCTGCGGCGGCGGTCCCGAGCTGATGGAGGTGGTCACGAGTTCGCTGCCGACGATGGGCGATGCGGCGTCATTGGGCAGCACGCGTTGATCGGCAGCGATGAAGGCGTGGATATCCCCGCCGAGGAGTACCGGGTTGGCGCAGCCGCTATTCGCGACCGATTGTAGTAATCTTTGACGCGCAGCCGGATATCCTGCCCAACTGTCGCTCCAGTGTTGCTGGCGGGGACCCGGGTCCTCATCGATCAGCGTCATGACCACGCCCTGGGCGATCAGATTCCAGCGCGCCTTCGAGGTACGCAACTGCGCGTCGATCCAACTCTCTTGCGTGGCACCCAGCATGGTACGCGACTCGTCGTACCAGCTCGGGCAGCTATCGACGAATACGCGCGAACCGCCGCGGCGCGGTGGTGTGGGACAGGCCTGCGGCGAGCGATATTGCCGCTCATCGAGCATGTGTACGGTGAGCAGATCACCGAGCGCGCGCGACATGTACAGCTGCATGTCGGGCCCCCGTGGCAGCGCCGAGCGCGGCAGCGGCATGTGTTCCCAATAGGCGCGATAGGCCGCTGCGCGACGCGCCAAAAATTTTGCCCGCTCGCGAGGATTTTCGGCTTGGCCGCCGGCGTAGTCGTTGTCGACCTCGTGGTCGTCATGCGTGACGAGCCAGGGACATGCGGCATGCGCAGCGCGCAGCAGCGGATCGGTGCGATACCAAGCGTAGCGACGTCGGTAATCGGCGAGCGTTTGACACTCGCCGCGATCGTGCTGACGCACCGGATTTCCCGTGTTGCCTTCGTAGATGTAATCGCCGAGATGCAGGATGAGGTCGGTGCCGCGCTCGAGCATATGCTGGTAGGCGTGGTAATACCCCTGCTCGTAGTGCTGGCAGCTCGCTACGCCGATGCGTAGCCGTGCGATGTTTTGACCGAGCGCCGCGGCGGTCCAGGTCCGACCGATCGGGCTCGTGAAATCGCCAGCGCGAAAGCGATAAAAGAATTCGCGACCTGCGGGTAACCCGCGCACTTCGAGATGCACGGTGTGCGCATAGCGGGCTTCCGATCGGGTTTTGCCCGCTTGCACCAGGCGCGAAAACGCCGGGTCGTCGGCGATTTCGTAAATCACTTCGAGATCGTCACGGCCCAAGCCACTGTCGGGGGCAATCGGGTCAGGCGCGAGGCGGGTCCACAGCACCATGCCATCGCTTTGCGGATATCCCGAAGCGATGCCGAGGATGAAAGGATCACGTTTGAAGCGCGGCGTGCGCGCGGGTTCTTGATTGCTCGCCTCAGCGAGGTTGCCGAGACTCGTACCGCTGAGCCCGGCGCCTGCCCAGACCGCAGCCAAGAGGGCAGAGGAGATGAATTCGCGGCGATCCGACATGAGGTGCAAGTGTAGCCGCTCGGCGGTCGGCGTAGGCACCGCGGGCCGTGATAGTTTTCGGCTATGGCCACCGATCCCATGTTGCCGAGAGACGACGGTCGACCTATTGTGTGTGGACCACTCGCGGCGATCACGGTCGCGGGCGCTGACTCGCAGGCGATTCGTCGTTTTTATCAGGGCGCGCTTGGGCTCACGCCGACGCGCTCGCTGATCGAAGGTACCGCTGCCACCGCGCTGCGCACGCACTGGGGTGTGGGCGGCGCTGGGCCGCTCGAGACGCTCGTCTTCGAAAGGCCTGAAGTGCCCGCGGCGCTGTGTCTGCGGGTCGTCATCGTGCCCGCCGATCGGCCTGCTGCGCGGCCTGGTCTCGATAGTCGCTACGACGGTGCGCTCGGTTTCGGTTTTCCGGTGCGCGATCTTTACCGCCGCCACGCGATCATCGAGGCACTTGGCTTCACGGCGACAGCGGGGGTGACCCTAATGGCATTTCCGCGCGCGGATGGCACGACCTACAACATCGGCGAGACCCATTGGGTGGCCCCCGACGAGGTGATGGTGCTCGGTGTCGATCGGGCGCATCTGCAGCCTGTGGGGCCGATCGATCCGGCGCTCGATATCGGCGGCCCGAGTTATTCAAGCGCGCTGGTGGCCGATGTGGTCGCCTCGGGTGAATTCTTTGACAGAGTTCTGGGTCTCGAGCTGCGACGCGAGTTCACCTTCGAGAGCGAAGGACCCGGTGGCGGCATGCGCCTGCCGCAGGGCACCCGCGTGCATTTTCAGCAGTGGTTCGCGCCTGGCTCGCGCACCGGCTATCTCGTGATCATGCAGCTCAAAGAAAATGCGCTGCGACCGCCACATGGGCTCGGGTTACACAACCGTGGCATCGGGCTCTGGTCCTTGCCGACTGCCGATCTTGCGCTCGTCCGCGAGCGGGCGCTGCGGCAAGATACGCCGCTGCTTCGTGAGACGGTGTTCATCAAGTCACCTGGGCTCGGCGCCGTCAGTTCTATGATTCTCGCCACGCCCGATGGTTTTCCGCTCGAGGTCTATCAGTACATATGATGCGCAGCCTCTTTTTATTGATAGTCGCCGTAACGACGCTCGGCGGCTGCACCACGGCTGATATCCTCGATTGTCGCGCCGCCAATGGACTGACCCCGGACTGTCGCTTCGAAAATCCTGAAGACTTCGCCGTCAGTCCCGCAGGTACAGCGCTCATCATCAGTGAAATGGGGCGGGGCGGGCTTGAGTCGAGGCAGGGGCGACTGGTGGCCTATTACCCTGACGCCGCGGGCACCGGGCGTGGTGAGCCCCGAATTCTTTGGCCGCACAGCCCCGGCGGCGATCCTGCGGCTGCTGCGCCAGCGGCGACAGCTGCGCCTGCGGCGGCTGCTGCGCCGGCCGCCGGCCCTGCGCTCGGCGATCCGGCGTGCAAGACACTGAGCGCAGGCGATCGGCTGGTACCCCACGGTATCGATCTCGAGCAGCTGGCTGATGGTCGGCATGCGCTCTTTGTCGTGAATCATGGCCTGCGCGAATCCATCGAAATTTTTGAAGTGATTGACGATGGGCGTACGGTAGCTCTCGAACCTCGGGGCTGCGTGCTCGCGCCGCCCGATGCCACGACCAATGATGTCGTTGCGCTGCGCGACGGGGGCTTTCGGGTATCCGATAGTTTCCGGCGCAGCGAGAACGTGATCCTCTCCGGCCTGCGTATGCGTTACGGCGCGCACCGTCCCGGCTTTGCCTGGGAGTGGCGGCCGGGCCGTGGCTATTCGCGTATCCCTGGCACCGAAGTGGCGCATGCCAATGGCATCGACAAGTCGAATGACGAGCGCTACGTCTATCTCAATGCGTACTTCGAAAACAAAATCATTAAGGTCGACACGCAAAGCGGCGCTCGTGTGGGCGAAGCGTCGATACCGGGGCCCGACAACGTCACCTGGTCCGATAATGGTCGCTTGCTCGTGGCCTCGCATCACGCGGGTACTTTCGATTTGCTCAAGTGCTTGCGGATCGAACGCGGCAGTTGCGGGTTTCGCTTCAATATCGTCGAGGTTGACCCCGAGACCCTGCAGACCCGCGTGCTCCTCGATCAAGAGGGACCGCCGATGGGCGCTGCGACCGTGGCACTGCCGTTTCGGGGCCGGCTCTATCTCGGCACTTTTGCGGGCGATCGGCTTGTCTGGCGCTGACGGCTACGTCACCGAGCTGCCCTACACGCTTGGTTATTACCCCGAGCTCGACCCGCGCAGCGTAAGCAACACTTTGCAGGTGCTCGCGGTTACTCCGCCAAAGATTGAGGTGGCCTGCGAGCTCGGCTTTGGTCAGGGACTGAGCCTCGCCATCCACGCCGTCGCCGGCGACTGCGAGTGGTGGGGCAATGATCTGTTACCTGAGCACCTTGCCACCGTGCGCGAGTTGACGCAGGGTCTGGCGGCGTTATAGGTCTTTGAGCAGAACTTCGTCGAGTTTTGTGCGCGTTATGATCTGCCACAGTTCGATTTCATCGGCATGCACGGTGTGTGGAGCTAGATTTCTACCGAAAATCGCGCCTGCATCGCGCAATTCATTGAGCAGCGATTGGCGCCGCGCGGTGTGCTCTATGTGTCTTACAACGTACGGGAGGCGTGGGCAGATATCCTCCCGCTGCGCGAGTTTTCATTGAATCACGCGGCGCAGCCCGAGTTGGCCGCGCAGCTGCTTGAGGCGCGTATCGAGGCAGCCCTCAGCGCTGCGCAGCGGTTGGTTGCGGAGGATCTACCACCCGCGCGGGATCGGCCGCAGTTTGAACAGTATCTGCGGCGTATTCGATATCAGCGCAAGGCCTATCTCGCGCATGAATATTTCAACCGTGATTGGCAGGCGTTTGATCGAGCCGAGATCGAACAGACTTTGGCGCCGCTTGGTTTGCGCTACGCGGGGCAGGCGGGTAGCACCACCTCAAAACGCTTCAGTCGCGATCTCTGGGTTCGCGATCGAGTGCCTGCGCCGAGATCGTATCAGATCTCGATGCGTATCGCTCGCAACAAAACTACCGAGCGCGCGACAGATCGTTTGGCTTCGATCTACGAACTCAATAATCGTTTATTGGTACGAGCGCTCACCGAGTCCTATCTGACCACGTTGGCCTCACCTGCCACCGGTGGCGGGGTCGATTTCGATTGGCGCACCTTGCTTGCGCTCGCGGCGTGGCGTGACGGCAGACGCGAGGCGAGCGGTATTGCTGATTTCATTGAGCGGCAGTTGCAGACGATCGGGCATCCGCTTGTGCAGCATGGGGCCGTGATTCGCGATCAGAAGGAGATGCGATTAATCCTCGAGCGAGCAGCCAAAGAATTTGTGACGGGCGTGCTGCCGAAACTGCAGGAGCTCGGCATCGAGCCCATGCTAGGCATAGAGCCCATACTCGGCGCAGGGCGCGCCTAGGGGCGGCGCGGTCTCAGGCTGCGGTGCGCAGCAAACGTGCGGCGAGCAGTCAGTTGGCGACAAAGAAAGCCACCGCCAGCAACTCCACGGTTTTTGCGCCCGACCAAGCGAGCAATAGCACACCCGCTTGGACCACCGCCATGATCTCGAGGCTGCGCGCCATGCCGGACGCGCGAAAGCGTGTGAACACGCTACCCGCGATGCCGAGGGCTGGAATCAACAAAAAGATCAGATTGAGCGGGTTGGCTTCGTTGCCGACGATGCCGACCGCGATATTGACAAACACCATCAGGAACATGCCGATCACTGCGACGGCGACGCCAGCACGATAGCTGCGACTCAAAGAATAGCGACTTGCAACATCGATGGCCCCACACAGCGCCGCGAGCAGCGCGGTGAGCAGCGTGAAGTCGAGCGGACCCCAGTCGACCTCATTGCCCAACAACATGGCCACGGCCGGGAGCAGCAGCAGGCCGCCGGCGGCGATCCACATCGGCTTGCGCCAGCGAAAGTTGGAGTTGGTCACTGAATTGGGTGCGGTCTGCTGTGACATGTGTGGGCCTCCCGAAAAATATCCCGGAATCCGCGTCAACTGCCGAGATTTCGACAGCCGGGCAGAGGAGGTCGCGCTGCTAGCCTCGCGTGGACTTTCGTTCCCCACAAAATACCGCGAGGAATTGTTCATGTCTGCACCCGAGATCACCCAGAGCCCCGCCATCTTCAGCGATCGCGACGTTCAAACCCAGGCCACCCTGATCCACCTGAGCGGCATCATCGCTTTCTTCATCGTGCCGCTGATCGTCTATCTCAGCCAGCAGGACAAGCGCAGTGAACTCGCCGAGCAGGTGAGGGAGGCGCTCAATTTCCAGATCACGCTCGCCATCATGTGGGCGACCTCGGTGGCGGCGACCCTGCTGCTCATCGGCCTGCTTTTCATGTCGTTTTTGTTGTTACTCAACCTGTTCTTCCCGGTGATCGCCGCGGCGAGTACATCGCGTGGCTCGCGGTACCGTTACCCCTTTGCATTGCGGCTGGTGAGCTGAATGGCGGCTAGGGCGGTGACCTGCCTGCATCGATTGGTCCAGTTTGATTGTTAGTTTACGCAGCTTTCTTTGACTGTGTTATCTGCATCGTTGCGGGACGCCGAGCCTCTAGCGCCGGAGGTCTGTAACCGAGGGCGCTATGGGGGCCGACTCCGGTT
>VGUP01000040.1 GCA_016874175.1 Gammaproteobacteria bacterium
TCACGCCGTGCTGCATGATCAAGAGACGGGTGCGACCTACGTGCCGCTTGAGCACGTCGCCGAGCGCCAGCGTCGATTCACGGTGATCGATTCGGTGCTCTCGGAGGAGGCCGTGCTCGCGTTCGAGTACGGCTATTCGCAGACCGACCCGGGCGTGCTCGTGATCTGGGAAGCGCAGTTCGGCGATTTCGCGAACGGTGCGCAGGTGATCATCGATCAGTTCATCAGCTCCGGCGAATCGAAGTGGAGTCGCTACTGCGGGCTGACCTTGTTCCTGCCGCACGGCTACGAGGGGCAGGGGCCGGAACATTCATCCGCACGGCTCGAGCGCTTTTTGCAGCTTTGTGCCGAGGCCAACATGTCGGTGTGCGTACCGTCGACGCCCGCGCAGATGTTCCATATGCTGCGCCGGCAGATGCTGCGTCAATTCCGCAAGCCCTTGGTGGTGATGACGCCGAAGAGTCTGCTGCGTCACGAGATGTCGGTCTCGACGCTGGCCGATCTCGAGAAGGGTTCGTTCCGCCATGTCATCGACGAGGTCGACGAGCTCGAGCCGACTCAGGTGCGACGCATCGTGTTCTCGAGCGGCAAGGTTTATTTTGATCTGCTGAAGGTGCGGCGCGCCGCCGGACAAACCGACGTTGCGCTGGTTCGTCTCGAGCAGATTTATCCCTTCCCGGTCGAAGATTATGCGGCCGTGATCGATCGCTATCCCAACGCCCGTGAAGTCGTTTGGTGTCAGGAAGAGCCGCAGAATCAGGGTGCCTGGTACCCGATTCGTCATCGGCTCGAACGTACGCTCGCGGGCAAGCGATCGCTGCTCTACGCAGGACGCCCGCCCGCCGCAGCGCCGGCGACCGGCATCGGCAAGCTGCATGACATCGAGCAGGCGAATCTCGTCAACGCCGCATTGACCTCGATTGCCCGCGAGGACGACACCCGCATCACCAAGCGTCTCTCCGAAGAGGCCTCCGAGCCTGCACGTGCCGCCGCCGGCGGTCGTCGCAAGCGTTGATCACGAAAACTTTGAGCAATACCATGGAAATCCGCGTTCCCCAGCTTCCCGAATCCGTTGCCGATGCGACGCTTGTTGCCTGGCGCAAGCAGCCCGGTGAAACCGCCAGTCGCGACGAGAATCTCGCCGACCTCGAAACCGACAAGGTCGTGCTTGAAGTGCCGGCGCCTGCCGCAGGCGTCATCAAAGAAATAAAGGTTCAGCCGGGCGCGACGGTCAAGAGCGGCGATCTGCTCGCAATTTTCGAGGCCGGCGTCGCGGCTGCGGCTGCGTCTGCTGCCAAGGCGGCGCCGAGCGTAGCCGTCGTGTCTGCACCGGCCGCCAAGGCCGCAGGGGACAAACTCGGCCCTGCCGCGCGGCGCGTGGTCGAAGAAACCGGTGTCGACCCCGCGGCTATCAGTGGTACGGGTCGCGATGGTCGGGTGACCAAGGGCGATGTCGTGGCGCATGCGGCCAAGCAGGCGGCAGCACCCGCGGCAGCGCCTGCGGCCGTGGCCACAGCCGCGAAGGCCCAGCCCAAGGCCGTGAGCGCCGCGCCCCCAGGGCCGCGTGCAGAACAGCGCGTGCCCATGACGCGGCTGCGGCAGCGCATTGCCGAGCGCCTGGTGCAGGCGCAGCATACGGCGGCTCTGCTTACCACGTTCAATGAAATCGATCTGACGACCATCAATGAATTGCGGGCGCGTCACAAGGATCGTTTCGAAAAGCAGCACAGGGTGAAACTCGGCTTCATGTCGTTCTTCGTCAAGGCGAGCATCGAGGCGCTGCGCAAGTTTCCGGTGATGAATGCCGCCGTCGATGGCAACGATATCATTTATCACGAGTACTACGACGTCGGTGTAGCGGTGTCGACCGATCGCGGGCTCGTGGTGCCGGTGCTGCGCAACGCCGAGAACATGGGCTTTGCTGAGATCGAGCGCCAGATCGTCGACTATGGCAATCGGGCGCGGGTGGGCGGGCTTGCGCTCGAAGATTTGCAGGGCGGTACTTTCACGATCACCAATGGCGGAGTGTTCGGTTCCTTGCTGTCGACGCCGATCGTCAATGCACCGCAGAGCGCCATCCTCGGCATGCACAAGATCCAGGATCGCCCGGTGGTGGTGAACGGACAGATCGTCGTGCGGCCGATGATGTATCTCGCCGTCAGCTATGACCATCGCATCATCGACGGTCGCGAGGCCGTGCAGTTCCTGATGGCGATCAAAGATTGCCTCGAGGATCCGAGTCGCATGCTGCTCGGACTTTGAATGCCGTGAGTGATTTCGACGTCATTGTCATTGGTGGTGGTCCTGCTGGATATCCGACGGCCATCCGCGCCGGGCAAAACGGCCTGAAGGTCGCCTGCATCGACGAGTGGAAGAACTACGACGGCAGCGCGACTTTCGGCGGTACCTGCCTCAATGCGGGCTGCATTCCCTCGAAGGCGTTGCTCGAGTCTTCCGAACTTTTTTACCGGGCGCAGTCCGAGTTCGCGACCCACGGCATCAAGACTGGGTCGGTGGCAATCGATATCGCGGCGATGCAAAAGCGCAAGGCGGGTATCGTCAAGACCATGACCGGTGGCATCGTCCAGTTGCTCAAGGCACCCGGGGTGACAGCGCTGCAGGGGCATGGCAAGTTGCTCGCGGGGCGGCAGGTCGAGTTCACGGCGCACGATGGCAGCGTCAAAGTTTTTACCGCCAAGCATGTAGTGCTGGCGAGTGGTTCGCAGCCCATGCCGCTCAAGACGGCGCCATTCGACGGCAAGCACATCGTCGATAGCTGGGGCGCGCTCGAGTTCGCGAGCGTGCCGAAGCGGCTGGGCGTGATCGGTGCGGGGGTAATTGGGCTCGAGCTCGGTAGCGTTTGGCGACGGCTCGGGGCCGACGTGGTGGTGCTCGAGGCGATGCCCACTTTTCTGGCGATGGCGGATCAGCAGCTCGCCAAAGAAGCGCTCAAGCATTTCAAGAAACAGGGGCTCGATCTGCGACTCGGCGCCAAAGTCACCGCGGCAGCCGTCAAAGGCGACGCCGTCGAAGTCAGCTACACCGATGCGGCGGGCGTAGCGCAATCTTTGACGGTCGATCGGCTGATCGTCTGCATTGGTCGTCGTCCCTACACCGGTAATTTACTCGGCGCCGACACGGGCGTCGCCGTCGATGAGCGCGGTTTCGTCCAAGTGGATGATCATTGCCGTACCGGCGCCGAAAATATCTGGGCGGTCGGTGACTGCGTGCGTGGCCCGATGCTCGCGCACAAGGGTAAGGAAGAGGGCGTCGCGGTGGCCGATCGTATCGCCGGGCTCTATGCGCACGTGAACTATTACGTCATTCCATCGGTGGTCTATACCGCGCCGGAGATCGCCTGGGTCGGTGCGACCGAAGAACAGGTGAAAGCGAGTGGCCGCGAATACAAGGTCGGCAGCTTTCCGTTTCTGGCGAGCGGTCGAGCGCGCGCCATGGAGTCAGGACAGGGCTTTGCCAAGGTCATCGTCGCCAAAGACGACGATCAAATTTTGGGTGTGCACATCATCGGACCGATGGCGGGCGAGTTGATCGCGGAGGCTGTACTCGCGATGGAGTATTCGGCGAGCGCCGAAGATTTGCAGCGCACCATCCACGCACATCCGACGTTGTCCGAGGCCTTGCACGAAGCCGCGCTCGCTGCGGACAAACGCGCGATCGACATGCCGAACCGCTGATCGTCGTTCAGGCGCTGCGCCTGACCGAGATCACGTTGCCGACCGCGGCCAGGCGACGCGAGAGATCAGCCAGTTGTGTGAGATCGCGCACGCGCGTGCGCAGTATCGTGGTTGCCGTACCGCGCGCCCGATCGGTGGTCGTCTGCAGGCTCTCGAGGCTGAGATTGGCGGTGGCGACCAGATCCGAAAGATCGCGTACTAGCCCGCGGCGATCCCAGGCCACGATCGACAGTTCCACGGGGATCGTCGCCGACTCATGCTCGCTCCAGTCGACTCGCAGGCAACGCTCCGGATGGTTGGCGCGCATGCGCAGCAAACTCGCGCAGCGTGCGGCATGCACCGTGACGCCGCGACCCAAGGTCACATAGCCGAGCACCGCCTCTGGCGGCACCGGTGCGCAGCATTTGGCAAAGGTCATCGGCAGATCGCCGACGCCCTCGATCTTGACCGGACTCGGTGCTTGAGCGGCGCTCGACGCCTTGCGCGGTCGTCGTGTTTTGGCGGGCGCTGACGGCCGCGTGTGCAGCGCATCGGCCGGCGCACGCGCGGGGCCCGGCGCGAGCCGCGCTGCCGCTTGCAGCAACTGGGTCACCGAGATCTCGCCTTCACCCAGCCAGCGAAAGAGCTGCGCCGAATCATTGGCCTTCAGTTCGTTGGCGAGTGCGGAGACGTACTCGAGGGTGATGCCGAGTCGCGACAACTCGCGTTCGACGAGGGTGCGACCGGCCGCTTCGTTTTCACTGGCATCGACTCGTCTGAACCAGCTGCGCAGCTTAGCGCGACTGCGCGGCGAGGCGAGAAAGCCCTCCTGAATCAACCAATCGCGACTCGGTGACTCGTGTTTGCCGGTGATGATTTCGACGACCTGTCCGTTCGCTAGCGGTTGCGTCAACTGCACGATGCGACCGTTCACTTTGGCGCCGCGACAGCGATGGCCGAGACTGGTGTGTACCTGGTAGGCGAAATCGAGTGGGGTCGCGCCGCGTGGCAGGTCGATCACTTCGCCGCGGGGCGTGAGTACGTAGACGCGATCCTCAAAAAGCTCGGCACGAACGCGATCAATGAAATCTGGGTCGTTGGCAGTGCCGCCGGGCTCGGTGGGCTCGAGCAGTTGGCGCACCCACTCGATCTTGCGCTCGTAGCTCGCGTTGCGCGGACTGTCTTCCTTGTAACGCCAGTGCGCTGCCACCCCGAGTTCCGCCTGTTCGTGCATCTCGCGCGTGCGGATCTGGATCTCTACCGACTTTCCGCCAGGGCCGATCACGGCGGTATGAATCGAGCGATAGAAATTATCTTTGGGCGTGGCGATATAGTCGTCGAACTCGCCCGGTATATACGTCCAGCGGCCGTGTACGACGCCAAGTGCGGCGTAGCAATCGGGCACGCTCGCGCAGACGATGCGTACGGCACGCACGTCAAAAAGCTGCTCGAACGAGAGACCTTTGCGTTGCATCTTGCGATGGATGCTGAAGATGTGTTTCGGTCGGCCATAGACCTCGGCGCTGATACCCTCACGGGCCAGTAGATCATTGATTTCGGCGCGCAGATCCGCGATGTAGCGCTCGCGATCGGCCCGTCGCTCGGCGAGTGCACTCGCGATGGTCTTGTACTGCTCGGGTTCGAGATACCGAAAGGCGAGATCTTCGAGCTCCCACTTAATCTGCCAGACGCCGAGCCGATTGGCGAGGGGTCCGAACACCGCGCGCGCCTCGCCCGCGAGTCGCCGACTCACCGCTTCGGGCAGGGTTTTGGCGGCGCGCAGACGCGCAAGTTGAATGCCGATACGGGTCACCACGAGTCGCGGGTCGGCGACGATGGCGAGCAGCATCTTGCGCAAGACTTCGGCCTGCGCGTCATCTAGCCGCGCGCCGTCGCGCCAGTGTGCTTGACCGCCAAAGTCGCCAAGGCGGGTGAGCTCGTGCGCGGCGACAAAGGCCGCAAGTTCAAAGCCTGCGGGGGCTTTATCCGGCGGCTTGCCTGCTGCGGCCTCATGCAACAAGACGCCTGCGGCGAGCGTGATGTCGTCAGTCAGAGCGCCGACGAGTCGGGCCGCGGGCATGGCTTCGGCGAGACGCTCGGCGCTGAAGTCTGTGGCGTGCAAGGTGCTCGTCGCGCGCTCTAGAGCGCGCTGCATTGCGTCGGTTATGGGCTCGGCGATTTGCATGCTGCGGATGTCGCTTCGACTGCCGGCACTCGGTGTTTCCGGCTATCATACGCAGGTCATTTTTCGGCGTATTTCCGGGGTCGCGAGCGCATGGCGCGTTATCGGTCCAAGTCCTGGCGAAACTACCGACCGGAAGCTCCCGGGGCGGTCGAGTCGCCGCCGCCGCCCGCCAGCGTCAACTGTCGCATCCTCGGTATCGATCCCGGTTCGCGTCGTCTCGGCTTCGGGGTCATTGATGTAGTGGGCGCCGACACCCGCTGCGTCGCCCACGGGCGCATCGAAGTCGACGGTCTGCCTATGGTTACGCGCTTGGCGCGGCTGCACGCGGGCGTCAGAGATCTCGTCGAGCAGCATGCGCCGCAGGAGATTGCCATCGAAAAAGTATTCGTCAGCCGCAACGTCGACAGTGCGCTCAAACTCGGTCAGGCGCGAGGGGCCGCTTTGGTGGCGCTTGACGGTCTCGAAATCGCCGAATACGCGCCTCGGGCCATCAAGCTCGCCACCGTCGGCTTTGGTGGCGCCGAGAAAATGCAGATCGCGCACATGATGCGCGCAGTGCTCAAAGTGGAGGGGCGACTGACCGCCGACGCCGCCGATGCGCTCGCCGTGGCGCTCTGTCATGCGCAGCATCGGCGCCTGGCGGGGCTTATTTCGGGTCGCGTCGCGAACGCTGCGCGCGGCACCGGAGCTGCAGGATGATCGGCTCGCTGCGCGGGCGTATTGCGGTCAAGTCGCCGCCGCAACTGCTGCTCGACGTGAGTGGCGTGGGCTACGAACTCGAAGCGCCGATGTCGACGTTTTATGGGCTGCCGGCGGTGGGCGAGGAGGTGCGTCTGCTAACGCATCTCGTGATCCGCGAAGACGCGCATATCCTTTATGGGTTCGTGACGCAGGCCGAGCGTCAACTCTTTCGCAATTTGCTCAAAGTATCGGGCGTCGGTCCAAAGATTGCGCTCGGTATTTTGTCAGGTACCACGGTCGAAGGCTTCGCCTCCTGCGTGACCACCAACGATGTCAGCGCGCTCACCCGGATTCCCGGTGTCGGCCGCAAGACCGCCGAGCGGCTCGTGATCGAGATGCGCGATCGCTTGGTCGATGCCGAGGCGGTGGCGATTAATGCGCCCGAGACATCGACTGCCGGCGTCGAGGGCGAGACGTTCTCGGCGTTGGTCGCATTGGGTTACAAGCCTGCCGAGGCGACCCGCCTTATCAAGGCTGCCGCCGCGGGCGAGGGCGGCCTCAACACTACCGAAGAGCTCATTCGCCGTGCGCTGCAGGGGGCCTTGCGATGAACGAACGGCTGGTGAGTGCAGAGGGTGGGCGCGAGGATGAGGCGATCGACCGCGCGATCCGCCCGAAACGGCTCGCCGACTACGTGGGTCAGCGTCCCGTCAAAGAACAACTCGAAATCTTCGTGGGTGCCGCGCGTGCGCGCGAAGAGGCGCTTGATCACGTTTTGATCTTTGGCCCGCCGGGTCTCGGCAAGACTACGCTGGCCAATATTTTGGCTGCCGAGCTTAGCGTCAGTTTGCGCCAGACCTCGGGCCCGGTGCTCGAGCGACCGGGCGATCTCGCGGCAATCCTCACCAATTTGCAGCCGCGCGATGTGCTCTTTGTCGATGAAATTCATCGTCTGTCGCCCGTGGTCGAAGAAGTGCTCTATCCGGCGATGGAGGACTACCAGCTCGACATCATGATCGGTGAAGGTCCGGCGGCACGTTCGATCAAGTTGTCGCTGCCGCCGTTCACCTTGGTGGGGGCCACGACCCGCGCGGGACTTTTGACTTCGCCGTTGCGCGATCGCTTTGGCATCGTGCAGCGTCTCGAATTTTACGACGTTGCCGATCTCACCAGCATCGTGCAACGCTCCGCCGGTATTCTCGGGGTGCCGCTCGAGCCCGAAGGTGCGCTGAGGATCGCCGAACGCTCGCGCGGTACGCCGCGTATTGCCAATCGGCTGCTCCGCCGCGCCCGAGACTACGCGCAGGTCAAAGGCGATGGCACGATCACGGTCCGCCTTGCCGTGGCCGCGCTCGATCTGCTCGAAGTCGATCCGGTGGGCTTCGACATGCTCGATCGGAAGCTGCTCACCACCATCATCGAAAAGTTTGATGGCGGGCCGGTGGGTATCGACAGCCTCGCGGCGGCGATCGGCGAAGAGCGCGGCACGCTCGAAGATGTCATCGAACCGTTTTTGATCCAGCAAGGATTTTTGATGCGCACGGCGCGTGGCCGCATGGCGACGCGTACCGCGTATCTGCACTTCGGGTTTCCACCGCCTCAACGCCCGGGGGGCGCGATGCCGCTTTTCGAGGAGGGTGCGTGAGCACTTTTCGGGTGCCGGTTCGAGTCTATTGGGAAGATACGGACGCGGGCGGTGTTGTCTATTACGCCAACTATTTGCGCTTCCTCGAGCGTTGTCGCACCGATTGGTTGCGCAGCAACGGCATCTCGCAGCAGGCTTTGGCAGCGACGCGCGGGGTGCAGTTCATGGTGCTCGCCGCGAACATCGAGTACAAAGCCGCGGCGCGCCTCGATGATCTGCTCGAGGTGAGCTGCGAAGTCGAGCCCGAGGGCCGCACCACGGCCATCTTTCAGCAAAAGATCTGGCGCGTAGCGGGCGAGTCAGGCGCAGCGGACGAGCGCGAACTTTTGGTCGAGGCGCGGGTCCGTGTGGTGTGCGTGGATGCGAAGACGCTGCGACCGCAGCGCATGGGGGAGTACATCCAGTGAACGATTTGTCCATTCTGAGCCTGATCATCGAGGCCACTATTGTCGTGCAGCTCGTGATGCTGATGCTGGTCGGCGCCTCGGTGTATTCCTGGAGCATCGTCTTTCGCAAGCGTGCAACGCTCGGGCGTGCCAAAGCTGATCTCGAACGTTTCGACCGCGATTTTTGGTCGGGTGGCGATCTGGCCACGCTCTACAAGACCATCGAGTCTCGCGGCAATGCCATCGGCATCGACAGCATTTTTCAGGCGGGTTTCAGTGAATTCGCACGCCTGAGCCAGCAGGGCGTCGAGGCCGTCGAGGTGCTGCTCGAGGGTGCGCGACGCGCCATGAAAGCGCAGCAAATCAAAGAAATCGAATTCCTCGAGAAAGGTCTTTCGAATTTGGCGACCGTGGGCTCGACGAGTCCTTACGTCGGTCTCTTTGGTACCGTGTGGGGCATCATGCACGCCTTCGTGGGTCTCGGCTCCGTGCAGCAGGCGACGCTGGCGACCGTGGCGCCCGGCATCGCCGAAGCGCTGATCGCGACTGCGATTGGCCTCTTTGCGGCGATTCCGGCGGTGGTCGCCTACAACCGCTTCGCTGATCAAGTTTGGCGTCTCGAGGCGCGCTACGACGCGTTCATGGAAGAATTCTCGACCATCTTGCAGCGTCACGCGACGCGCAGCGGTCCCTGAGGTCCGGGCCGATGGCACTTGCAGGGCGCGGTCGCAAGCCGATGAGCGAGATCAACGTCGTTCCGTACATCGACGTGATGCTCGTGCTGCTGATCATCTTCATGGTGACTGCGCCGCTGCTGACCCAAGGTGTCAAAGTCGATTTACCCGATGCTGATGCACCGGCCATTGATCCGGCCGAGTTGCAGAACCGACCGCCGCTGGTGCTCTCGGTCGATCGTCAGGGTCGGCTCTACCTCAATCAGGGTGAGCGACCCGAAGAGCCGATCGAAGATTCGATAATCGAAGCACGCGTGGCCGCCGTGCTACGCAATGCGCCCGGTCTACCGGTATTCGTCAAAGGTGATCGCGACGTACCCTATGGTCGCGTGGTCGAGGCGATGGTGTTGCTGCAGGGTGCAGGAGCGCAAAAAGTCGGATTTTTGACTGACCCGGTCAACATCCGGGGGGCGCGTTGAGGTCGTCATGCCCAGCGTGATCGAGCGCTGGCGACCCTATTTGTTGTCGATCGCGGTGCATGTGGCGCTGCTGCTCGTCATCGTCGTGCTCAGCCTCGATGCCTGGAAAAATCTTTGGCAAGAGAAGGTCACGCCACCACAGGCCTTGGCGATCGAGGCCGTGCCAGTCACCGGCGAAGAGCTCGCGCGCCTCGCGCGCGCGGCGCGTCCCGCAAAGCCCGCGCCCGAACCGATTCCGGAACCTGAATTACCGGAAGTTCCCGCGCCGCAGATCGAGCCGCCAAAGATCATCGCCAAGCCAAAGCCGGCCGAGCGGAAACCCGACGCGCCGCCCAAGTTGACGGCGGCAGAGCTTGCCGCGGATCGCGAAGCTGCGCGCAAAGCGAGCGAGGCGCGCGCTGCGGCCGAGGCGCGCGCTACGGCCGAGGCCACGCGCAAAGCCAATGAGGCCCGCGCGGCGGCGGACGCCAAGCGCTTCGCCGACGAAGTCGCAGCCGAAGAAAAGCGTCGTCTGGAAGATGTGCGAGAGCGTGCCGAGCGCGAAGCCGCACTACAGCTGGACTTGGCTGCCGAGGTGGAAGCCGCGGAGGCGGCCTCGGCGGCGCGCGCGGCGGCTGCGCGCCAGGCCTCGCTCTCGGCACAATGGGCAGCGGCGATTAAGGCGCGGGTGCAGCGAGCATGGATTCGTCCGGCTTCGGCCATCGCGGGGCTCGATTGCCGCATCTTGGTGACCCAGGCGCCGGGCGGTACGGTGGTGAGCGCCGAGGTGCGCAGTTGCAACGGCGACGAGACAATTCGGCAGTCGATCGAGGCGGCGGTATTTCGCGCCTCACCGCTGCCGCCGCCGCCCGATCCAGCGCTTTTCGAACGCAATATCGACTTGAGGTTCAGGCCCAATGATTGATTCGATCCGAACTTGGTGGCGATCGCCGCTGCGCTGCGCGTTGCTTGTGTTCTTTGTTCTTGGCTCGCGTGGCGCCGAGGCGCAACTGCAGGTCGATATTACCTCGGGCGTCTCGGTACCCATTCCGCTCGCGATCGAAGATTTAGCCGCCGATCCGCAGGCCTCCGCCGAAGTGATACGGCAAGATCTCGCGCGCAGCGGGCGCTTTATCGTCGGGCTGCGCACCGCCGCCGATTATCTGGTGACGGGTCGGGCGAGCGCCGGTGTCGATGGTCGGACCACGATCGATTTCGAGTTACTCAATCTGCTGAACGGTCAGAGATTGTTGGTCGAGCGGGTGACGAGCCCGCCCACCGCGTGGCGTAATGCGGCGCATCGCATCAGTGATCGGATCTATCAAAAAATCATTGGCGCGCGCAGTGCGTTTGCCACGCGTATTGCTTATGTGTCGGTCGACGGCCAGCCGCCGAGTCAGCGCTATCAGCTGATCGTGGCAGACGCCGATGGCGAGAATGCGCGCGTGGTGTTGCAGTCGCGCTTGCCGTTGATGTCGCCCACCTGGTCGCCCGATGGTGAATCCATCGCCTATGTCTCGTTCGAGACGCGGGCGGCAGCCATCTACGTACAAAAAGTTCGCACCGCCGAGCGACGTCGGGTCTCGGGTCGGCCTGGGGTCAACAACGCGCCGGCTTGGTCGCCCGACGGGCGTAAGCTCGCGCTCACGTTGTCCTCGGGCAGCGGCAATCTCGATGTGCACGTGCTTGAGCTCGACACCGGAGTGCTCACGCGTATTACCGATCACCCGGCCATCGATACCGAGCCCGTGTGGTCGGTCGATGGCAGCCAAATCTATTTCACCTCCGATCGCGCCGGCGGGCCGCAGGTTTATCGGGCCGAGCCGATTGCCGGCGCGCGACCGCAGCGCATCACTTTTGTCGGTAATTATAATGCGCGGCCGCGAGTGAGTCCGGATGGCAAGCAACTCGCGTTTGTTACACGCGAGGGCGGGGCGTATCGGATTGCGCTGCAGGATCTCGGGAACGGCGTGGTGCGAGTGCTGTCGAAGGGTCCGCAGGATGAGTCGCCGGCGTTCTCGCCCGATGGTGGCACGCTGATCTACGCAGCGCGTGAGCGCGGCCAGCGCGTGCTCGGGACGGTCAGCGCTGACGGCCTGATCCTGCAGCGCCTCAAGGCCGATCGCGGCGAAGTTCGCGAGCCGGCTTGGGGACCGTTTCTGCCATGACCTCGCCGTCATGCGATAATCCACCTTTCTTTGGGAGACTACGCGACATGAGACATATTGCTGCCATCTTGCTGATTCTCGGCCTGCTTGCTGCCTGCAAATCCGCGCCACCGCCGGCGAGCGAGAGTGCGGGTGAACTTGCGCCGCGAGCGGATGCCTCGGCGATCGCGCAGCCGGATGATTCGGCGGGTACGGTATCGGCGGGCGAGGTGGGCAACGATGCCGAAAGCACGGTCGTGCTGCCGCCCGAGCTTCAGGGGCGCACGGTGATTTACTTCGCGTTCGACAGCGACAGCATCAGCGCCGAAGATCAGGAATTGGTCGCGGCACATGCACGCTTCATGTCCGGTAAAGCCGGTGTGCGCCTGCGTCTCGAGGGTCACACCGACGAGCGCGGTTCTCCGGAGTACAACATCGGTCTTGGCGAGCGACGCGCGCAGGCTGTGCGCCGCGCCTTGGGTCTGCAGGGCGTTGCCGACTCGCGAGTCGCGACGGTGAGCTATGGCGAAGAGCGGCCTGCGGCAAGCGGCGACAACGAAGACGCCTACTCCCGTAACCGTCGCGTCGAACTCGTTTACCTCGGAGGCTGAGCGAGTGCGACGCCTCGCGTTCATCGCCGGTTTCGTGCTGCTCGCCGCCGCGGCGGTATCGCCGGCGTTCGCACAGTCGACCCGAGCCCGACTCGATGACCTCGAGTTGCGCATGCGACAGACCGAAGAGACGCTGCGCGGACAGGCCTTGGTCGAAATGTCGCAGCGGCTCGACACCCTCGAGACGGATTTGCGCGCTCTGCGCGGTGATCTCGAAGTCCTGCAAAAAAACAATGAGGATCTGCGTAAGCGTCAGCAGGATCTGGCCAAAGATTTCGAGCGACGGATCGCCGAGATTGAGATCAAAATGACCGCTTTGCAGCCGGCCCCGCCCGTACCGCCGCAGCTGAGCGAGCTAACGCGACCGGCCACCGAGTCGCTCGCCGTGGGTGAGAGCGCGCCGCTGCCGCCTGCTGCCGCGCCTGCGACATCCACCGCGCCCGCGACATCCACCGCGCCCGCGACATCCACCGCGCCTTCGGCAACCGCCAAGCCGATCGCAACGGCCGCCGAGCGCCCCGAGGTGCTCTACGGGCGCGCCTTCGATGCGCTCAAAGCATCAAAATTCCCCGAGGCCATCACCGGCATGCGCGATTTTTTGCTCAAGCACCCGGCGCATCCGCTCGCCGACAATGCGCAGTACTGGTTGGCGCAGACACACTACGTGACGCGTGATTACGCCCAGGCCATCGAGGCCTTTGCGGGATTCATCGCGCGTTCGCCCGACTCGACTCGTGTGCCCGATGCGCTGCTCAAAAAAGGCATCAGTGAATTCGAGTTGGGGCGCAGCACCAACGCGCGAGCGACGCTCGATGAGGTGGTGCGGCGCTTCCCGAAGAACGATGCAGCACGCCTCGCGCGTGAGCAACTCGCGCGCATGCGTTGAGGCCATGGCGAGCGAGAGTCGACTCAAGCTCACCGAGATTTTTCGTTCGCTGCAGGGCGAGGCGGACTCGGTGGGTATCCCCACGGTGTTCATTCGGCTAACGGGCTGCCCGCTGCGCTGCCACTACTGCGATACCGCCTACGCTTTTCATGGTGGTGCTTGGTGGAGTCTGACCAACATCCTGGCGCGGGTTCGTGAGCTCGAGGTCAGCCATGTGTGTGTCACGGGTGGCGAACCGCTCGCGCAACCTGCGGTGTTTGAGCTCATGCCGGCCTTGTGCGATGCCGGATATCGCGTGTCGCTCGAGACGAGCGGTGCGATGTCGCTGGAGCGTGTCGATCCGCGGGTCATCAAGGTTGTCGACATCAAAACTCCCGGTTCGGGCGAAGAGTCGCGCAATCGTTATGACGAGTTGCCGCGACTTACGCCCACCGATCTCATCAAGTTCGTGATCACCCATCGCGCCGACTACGAATGGAGTCGAGCGCAAGTGCGCGAACGTGCGCTCGATGCGCGTTGCACGGTGTTGTTTTCGTCGAGTCATGCGGAACTGTCGGCGCGGCAACTTGCTGACTGGATCCTCGAAGATCGTTTGCCGGTGCGGTTTCAGATCCAGCTGCATAAATATCTTTGGGGCGACGTGCCGGGCAAATGAGTGGGTACACGCAGAGCGAGGACAAGGACCGGCCGCGAGCCGTGGTGCTGCTCTCGGGCGGGCTTGATTCGGCGACGGTGCTCGCCCTCGCTCGCGAGCAGGGCTACGAGACCTACGCGCTTTCGGTCCACTACGGCCAAAGACACTCCTCAGAGCTCGGCGCTGCGGCACGCATCGCGCAGGCTTTGGGCGCGCTTGAGCATCGAGTCATGGGGGTCGACTTGGCTGGCATCGGCGGCTCGGCACTCACCGATCCCGCGATCGCGGTGCCCACAACGGCCTCCACGGGGATCCCTGCGACCTACGTGCCCGCCCGCAACACGCTGATGCTGAGTCTCGCGCTCGGCTGGGCGGAGGTCCTTGGGGCCCGCGCGCTCTTTATTGGAGTTAATGCGGTCGATTATTCGGGCTACCCCGATTGTCGTCCCGAATTTATCGCGGCCTTTTCCGCGGTCGCCCGCCTCGGGACGCGCGCTGGGGTCGAGGGTGCGCCCCTGCATATCGAGGCGCCGCTCGTCAGCCTGAGCAAAGGCGAGATCATTCGCGAGGGGGTGCGGCTCGGCGTCGACTATGCGTTGACGGTGTCCTGCTATCAGGCCGACGCCCAGGGCAGGGCCTGCGGTCGTTGCGACAGTTGCCGCTTGCGTCATGAAGGATTTGTCGCCGCAGGTGTGCCCGATCCGACGCGGTATGTGTAAAATCCGCCCCCTCTCATCTGGCACGGGTCCTTAGCTCAGTCGGTAGAGCAGCTGGCTTTTAACCAGTTGGTCGCGCGTTCGAATCGCGCAGGACCCACCATTCCCCGCTGTTAATCCCGCAAACCCTGGGCGACGAAGTGCGGGTTCTCGAAGCCGGGCTTGCCGTAAGTGAGCGCTTGCCCGTCTGCGAGCCGCGTCACGCTGCCGCCTGCGGCTGCGAGTACGGCATGGCCCGCAGCGATGTCCCACTCCATGGTGCGCCCAAGCCGCGGATAGAGATCGGCCCGACCCTCGGCCAACAAACAAAGTTTGAGCGAGGAGCCGGCGTTGACGCGCGAACCCACTATGCGCCCCGCGAGAAAGGCATCGAGCGCTTGTTCATCGCCATGCGAGCGACTCGCCACCACGGCGAGGCCGGACTGCGGTACGCGCCGACAAAGAATTGCCCTGCGCCCCGCCGCGTCGCGGCGAAAGGCACCGAGTCCGCGAGCGCCGCTGTAAAGCGTGCCGTTCTTGCTGCCAAGTGCGGGCGCCAGCACCACACCGAGCACTGGTTCTCCAGCCTCGATCAAAGCGATATTGACGGTGAACTCGCCATTGCGGTGGATGAATTCTTTGGTGCCATCGAGCGGATCGACCAGCCAAAAGCGTGGCGTGCGGGTATCGACGGTCGGGATACGACCGGCGGCGACCGACTCTTCGGCGACGACGGGTATCCCGGGATCGAGGTTCGCGAGCCCCGCCAGAATGACGGCCTCGGCCTGTTGATCGGCAATGGTGACGGGGGACTCATCGGCCTTGGTCTGCACCGAAAAATCCATCTCGTAGATGGGACGAACCACCGCGCCTGCCTCGAGGGCGATGTTTTCGACGTCGCTGAGCAGGGCGCTGGAGATGACCACGGCCAGGAGTATAGCCTACCAAGGCTTGATTAAATAATTAATGGACTTAAACTTCACGAATTCGGACAAGGACTTGAACCCTAAGTGCCCCTGTCATCAGTCCACTCCACCGACTATTCCCAGCAGGCCCGCCGGCGGCGCGCCGTCGAGCTGCGCTTGGCCGGCAGTAGTCTCGCCGACGTGCGGGCGCAGACCGGGCTGAGCGCGCCGACCATCATCAGCGCCTGCAAGGCCTTTCGGCAGGGAGGCTGGTCGGCGCTGGCGAGGCGCAGTCCGGGTCGACCGATGGGCGCGAATCGCGTGCTCGATGCCGCCGATGAAGCCGCGCTCACGCAGAGCCTGCTGCGTGCCGAGCCGCCGCAACCGGGGCGGCTCTGGAGCGCGGCGGCCGTGGCTGGGCTTGCCCGCCAGCGCTTCGGCGCCAAAAGCGAAGGGCGGGCGCTGGCGCGGTTGCTCGGTCGCGTGGGTCTCGTGTTGCCAACGCTGGCCGAGCGCGCCCTGCAAGAACCCCTGCTCAAAGATTGGCAGCACGCGACGCTGCAGACGCTGCGCACCAGCGAGCGTAAAGCCGGCGAATTTGTCTGGTGCGGCGAGCTGCGTGTACAAGACGCACGCCTGTTGATTGCCCAGACCCTGCGTGGTCGCTTGGGATGGCTGCCGCTCGCTGCGCCTTGTCGCATCGAGAGTTGGCTCGATTTCCTCGACCGTTTGCTCGCCAGCTCGCCAAAGATTCGCGGTGTGCTGCTGCACGGCGTCGATGTCGTACGGCCTGAGCTGCAAGCTTGGGCCGAGCGACATCCATCGATCGTGCTCTTGGCTGCGCCGGCGGCCCCGGGTCCGCGCCGCGAGACCGCTACCGCAAACTCACCTCAAAAAAATCCTCGAGATCCCATGAGCCTGACCCATTTGCAGCGCCTCGAAGCGGAAAGCATCCACATCATGCGCGAGGTGATCGCCGAGGCCGAGCGCCCGGTCATGCTCTACACCGCAGGCAAAGACAGCGCGACCATGCTGCACATCGCGCGCGAGGCTTTTTTTCCGGCGCCGCCGCCGTTCCCGTTGCTGCATATCGATACGACCTGGGAATTTCGCGATATGTACGCGATGCGCGAGAAAGTCGCGCGCGACTACGGCATGACGCTGCTGGTACATCGCAATCCGGAAGCTCTGCGTCTTGGTATCAATCCCTTCACCCATGGCTCGCAGATCCACGCCGATCTGTGGAACACCGAGGGCTTGCGACAGGCGCTCGATGCGCATCGCTTCGACGTGGCTTTCGGCGGGGCACGACGTGATGAAGAAAAATCACGCGCCAAAGAACGCGTATTCTCGTTCCGCAACGCGCAGCATCGCTGGGATCCCAAAAATCAGCGACCCGAGCTGTGGAACCTTTATAACGCGCGCAAGCAGACGGGCGAGTCGATTCGGGTCTTTCCGCTCTCCAACTGGACCGAGCTGGATATTTGGCAGTACATCTATCGGGAAAACGTCCCGATCGTA
>VGUP01000041.1 GCA_016874175.1 Gammaproteobacteria bacterium
GCTGCGATATCGCAAACGCGCGACCTCGCTCACGATCTGATCGTAGGCGGGATAGATGTAGTCGGCGAACTGAATCTCGGCGACAGGGCGCAGGCCGTTCGCGCACATGCCGACTGAGGCGCCGACGATGCCACCCTCGGCGATCGGCGTATCGAGCACGCGATGCGCGCCATGTTTCTTTTGCAGACCATCGGTGACGCGAAAGACGCCACCAAAATAGCCGACGTCCTCGCCGAGCACGACCACCCGTGGGTCGCGCTGCAGCATGACGTCCATCGCCGAGTTGAGGGCTTGCACCATGTTCATCGGGGGCATGGGGCTTACTCCCGCGCCGCAATTTCGGCGAGCAACTCATCGCGCTGCTCGCGCAAGTGCGCAGGCAGTTCTTTGAACACGTCTTCGAACATCAACGTCGGATCGAGCTTCGGACCCTCTGTGAGCGTGCCGTGGGCGATGGCTGCGCGCCACGCGACTGCGACTTCTTGTTCGAGCTCCGTAGCGAGCGCGGCGTGTCGCTCCGCATCCCACACCCCCATGCGCTCGAGGTGCTGTGCGAGTCGCACGATCGGATCGCCGAGCGGCCATTGATCGAACTCTTCGCGCGGCCGGTAACGGGTCGGATCATCACTCGTCGAATGGGCGCCGGCGCGGTACGTCACGAGTTCGAGCACCGTGGCACCGTGCCCGGCGCGGGCCCGCTCTGCCGCCCACGCTGTCGCTGCATGTACGGCCAAAAAATCATTGCCATCGAGGCGCAGACCGGCGAGACCAATCCCGGGACCGCGCGCGGCGAAGGACCTTTGCTCGCCGCCGGCATACCCCTGAAATGTGGAGATCGCCCACTGGTTGTTGACGATATTGAGGATCACCGGCGTGCGATAAACTTTGGCGAAGGTGAGCGCATGATGAAAGTCGGCGGCCGCCGTGCTGCCCTCGCCGATCCACGCCGCAGCGATGTCCGACTCACCCTTGATCGCCGCCGCCATCGCCCAACCGACGGCCTGCGGAAACTGTGTCGCCAGATTGCCGGAAATCGAAAATAAGCGATGTGGCACCGAGTGGTACATGACCGGCAACTGGCGACCGCGACACATGTCACGCGAATTCGAGAGCAGCTGACACATGAGATCGACCAGCGACATACCTCGGGCCACATGCAGGCCCTGATTGCGATACGACGGGAACAACATGTCGCGATCATTCAGCGCCATCGCCGCTGCAACAGAAACGGCCTCCTCACCCAGCGAGCGTACGTAGAAGGTGATTCGACCCTGCCGCTGTGTGCGTTGCATGCGCTCATCAAAGAGACGCGTGAGCAGCATCAGCCGCAGGCCCTGCAACAGTTGCTCGGTATCGAGTTTCGGGTTCCACGGTCCGACCGCCTGCCCCGAGTCATCGAGAACGCGCACCAAAGATTCGGCGAGCGGAGCGGTTTCAGCGACCGCCACGTCGGGCTCGGGTCTCGGCACTGCGCCCGCCGCGGATAGCCGCACGTAACTGAAGTCAGGCTGTTCGCCCGGCCGCGCCGGCACCGCCGGCACATGCAGTTTTGAGACTGACATGGTGGATCAGCATAAGGCAGCGCAGTGGCGATCAGCCGGCTAGTCGGGACCGAGAGCGCGGCAGACTACGAATAGATTATTCTCCAACTATCAATAGCTGGAGGTATTTATCCATGAAACTCGACAAGCAGGACATCGCCATCCTCAAGGCGCTGCAGCAGGACGCCAGCGTCTCGAGTACCGAACTCGCCGAGCGCGTCGGGCTATCGCAATCGCCCTGCTGGCGGCGAGTCAATCAACTCGAGCGGGCGGGAATCATCCAAGGTCGGGTCGCGCGTCTGGCTCGCAAGAAACTGGGCCTTGAGGTTCTGGTCGTGGTCAACGTGAAGCTCGCCAGCCACGGCTGGCAGTCCTTGCCCAGGTTCAAACAGCGCGTAGTGAGTTTTCCGGAGGTGCTGCAGTGCTTTCTGGTGATGGGCGATATCGACTTCATCCTGCTGGTCGCCACTCGCACCGTGGAGGAATACAACAGTTTCGTGCAGGGCAAGCTCGCCCAGATTCAGGGTGTGCAGTCGATCGACTCGCGGATCGTGATCGAGGAGACCAAAAACACCACCGAGCTGCCGTTAGGCTTGATCTAGGGCAAGCCTGCTGGCCCGGTCGCGTCCGATCAACAACAATCAGACATTGAAGCGGAAGTGCATCACATCGCCCTCGCGCACGATGTACTCCTTGCCCTCGAGACGCAGTTTTCCCGATTCTTTGGCGCCCTGTTCGCCCTTCAGGGTGACGTAATCATCAAAGGCAATCACTTCGGCGCGGATGAAGCCGCGCTCGAAGTCGGTATGGATGACTCCTGCGGCTTGCGGCGCTGAGGCGCCCTTCCTCACGGTCCAAGCGCGCACCTCTTTTTCGCCGGCAGTGAAGTACGTCTGCAGCCCGAGCAGCGCATAACCTGCCCGAATCACGCGATTGAGGCCGGGCTCCTCCAGACCCAAATCTTTGAGAAACTCGGCGCGGTCGGCATCGTCGAGCTGAGAGATCTCGGCCTCGATCGCTGCGCACACCGCGACCACCTGCGAGTTCTCGCGGGTGGCGAGCTTGCGCACGGCATCAAGCATCGGGTTGTTGTCGAAGCCGCCTTCTTGCACGTTGGCTACGTAGAGCACAGGCTTGTGAGTCAGCAGCTGCATTTCGCGCACGATCGGCCGCTCGGTCTCATCGAAGGTCACGGCGCGCGCCGGCTGGCCGGCATTGAGCGCATCACGGACACGGCGGATGATGCCGCGCGCCTTGAGCGCTTCCTTGTCCATGGTCTTGGCGGCTTTCTCGGCGCGTTGCAGCGCTTTTTCCGCGGTTTCGAGATCGGCGAGCGCGAGCTCGGTATTGATGGTCTCGATATCGTCGAGCGGATCGATCTTGCCAGAGACGTGCACGATGTCGTCATTGACGAAACAACGCACGACATGGGCGATGGCATCGACCTCGCGAATGTTGGCGAGAAACTTGTTACCGAGACCTTCGCCAGTCGATGCACCCTTCACGATGCCGGCGATATCGACGAATTCGACCGTCGTCGGCACGATGCGCTCGGGCTTGACGATGGCCGCGAGCTGCTCGAGTCGCGGATCGAGCACCGGGACGATGCCGACGTTCGGATCGATGGTGCAAAAAGGATAATTCTCTGCCGCGATCGCCGAACGCGTGAGCGCGTTGAACAGCGTCGACTTGCCGACATTGGGCAGACCGACGATTCCGCATTTGATTCCCATGTTTGATTCAGTCCTGTGTATGCAGACGGTTCATCGCTTTTTCGGCGCCCTGCCCGAGCATGACGGGCAAGGCATCGGCGGCACGCACCACAGAGTCCTGAATCGCCCGCTCATCCGCGGACGAGGCGCGTTGCAGAACATAATCGAGCACCAAATCTTTGTGACCGGGATGCGCGATGCCGACGCGCAGCCGCCAGAAATCGGCGCCGATCGCGGCGATGGTATCGCGCAAGCCATTGTGCCCGCCGTGCCCGCCACCGAGTTTCAGGCGCACCGTGCCAACGGGCAGATCGAGCTCGTCGTGCACCACCAACACTTCGTCGGGCGCGACCTTGTAGAAATTGGCGAGCAAGGCGATCGCGCCACCGCTCTTGTTCATGAATGTATTGGGCTTGAGCAACCAAAGTTCCAGCGTGGCGCCACCATCGGCGGACAGGCGAATACGCGCCACGTCGCCGAGATGTTTGCTCTCGGCACGAAACACTCCGCCGTACCGCCGCGCGAGCTCATCGACAAACCAAAAGCCCGCGTTGTGCCGGGTCCGCGCGTATTTCTCGCCCGGATTGCCAAGACCCACGATGAGCTTTAGCGTTGTGCCAGCCACTCGACCTCCGCAAAAACGGAGGCCGCCACGAAGGCGGCCTCCATTCGCGTCTCGATAAAAGAGATCCGCCGAAAGGCGCGATTACTTCTTCGCGCCTTCCTTCTTGGGCTCTTCCTTCTTCGCATCGCCAGCGGCGGCAGGGGCCGCAGCGCCCGCTGCAGGGGCTGCAGCGGCAGCTGCCTCGGCCACCGGCGCTTCCGGCTCCTCGGCACGCGGGCTGTGGATGGAGACCACCACCTGATCTTTGCCCTGGGTCACGGCCGTAGCGACCACGCCCGCCGGCAGCGGCACGTCGGAGATGTACTTCGACTCGTTCAGTTTCATCTGAGACAGATCGAGCGTGATTTCTTCGGGCAGATCTTTAGGCAAGCAGGACACTTCAATGTCTGCGATGCGATGCGACACGATGCCGCCCTGCGTCTTCACACCCGGCGAGATCGACTCACCCTTGAAGTGGATCGGCACACGAATGCGGATCTTCTCCGTCTCAAGCACGCGCTGCAGATCGAGATGCAGCACTTGCGGTTTCGCCGGGTGCATCTGCAAATCTTTGACGATGGCGGGTTGCGTCTCGTCGCCGACCTTGAGACCAATGATGGTCGAATAGAACTTTTCGTTCTCGACCAGCGTCATCAGCTTTTCGTGGTTCAGCGAGAGCATGCGCGGATCGCGCCTGCCGCCGTAGAGGATGGCCGGGACTTTGCCTGCATGACGAAGGCGGCGGCTCGCACCTTTGCCTTCATCGCTGCGAGCATCCGCGGCGAGTTCGAACGAGATTTTCATTGACTGGACTCCTGGTTGGTAATTATCCGTTCCGCGACCAGAACGGACTCAATCGACGTTCAGCGAGCTCACGGACTCTTCGTCCCTGATACGCCGTATCGTCTCGCCGAGCAGGCCCGCCACCGTAAGCTGACGGATCCGCCCGCACGTTCTTGCGGCCTCGGTGAGCGGGATGGTGTCGGTAACCACCAGCTCATCAAGCCCTGAGTTGCTGATTCTCTCGACGGCCTTGCCGGAGAGGATGGGATGGGTGATGTAGGCGACCACGCGGGTCGCGCCTTCGTCTTTGAGCGCCTGCGCGGCGAGGCAGAGCGTGCCGGCGGTATCGACAATGTCGTCGATCAGCACGCAGGTTTTACCGGCCACTTCCCCGATGATGTTCATCACCTTCGATTCATTGGGTCGCGGGCGACGTTTGTCGATGATGGCGAGCTCGATGTCATCGAGCCGCTTGGCGAGCGCCCGCGCGCGCACCACACCGCCGACATCCGGCGACACCACGATCATGTTGGCATAGCCCTGTCGCCACGCATCGCCGAGCAGCACGGGCGAGGCGTAGACGTTATCGACCGGGATATCAAAGAAACCCTGGATCTGTTCGGCGTGCAGATCGACCGTGAGCACGCGACTGATACCCGATTCCGCCATCATGTTCGCGACCAGCTTTGCCGAGATCGCCGAGCGCGTGGCACGCGGCCGACGATCCTGACGCGAGTAGCCCATGTACGGCACGACTGCGGTGACACTTTTGGCCGAGGCGCGCCGACAGGCGTCAGCCATCACCAAAAGTTCCATCAGGTGATCATTGACCGGCGGACAGGTCGGCTGCACGAGGAACACGTCGCGACCGCGCACGTTTTCCATGATCTCGACGTTGACTTCACCGTCGCTGAAACGGCCGACGACCGAGCGGCCGAGAGACACCATCAGGTGTCGCGCGATCTCCTGGGCAAGCGAGGGGTTCGCGTTGCCGGTGAAGAGTGCGAGCGTCTGGCTGTCCAAGTGGGCCTCTCGAGCGCGGTGACGTCGTCGTCGATGGGTCGGTCACCGAGTGGCTGGGGTGGAAGGATTCGAACCTCCGAATGGCGGGATCAAAACCCGCTGCCTTACCACTTGGCGACACCCCAGCAGACGCGGCGTCTTAAAAATCACGACGAGGCCCAATCCTGCAAACGGGCGATCAAAGGTGACCGCGATACCCCGCGAACCACCCATGCCCGCCAGCGATCCGGCACCCGCGCTGCGACTCGCTCGGCAGCCGCCGCCGAGTTAAAGCTTGCGAATAGGCAGGACCCTGTTCCCGTCAACCGCGCCGGGGCGAACCTCGCCAACCAGTCGATCGCCTCTGCGACTTCCGGGTAGCGCTGTCGCACTACCGGCTCGCAGTCGTTTCGACCCCCCGACGACAAAAGGGCAGGTATTGTGAGGATGGGTGAATTTCGTGTCAATTCAGGCGCCTGGAACACGGCGGCGGTCGGCACGCTGACCCCCGGATGGATGACCAGAAACCATTTTTCGGGGAGCTCCAGCGGGATCAGACGCTCCCCCACCCCCTCCCCGAGCGCCGAGGCGCCACGCAGGAAGACCGGTACATCGGCCCCCAGGGTCAGGCCGATGGCGGCGAGTTCGTCGACCGTGAATCCGCAAGCCCACGCTTTGTTGAGCACGAGCAGGGTGGCTGCGGCATCCGAACTGCCGCCCCCCAGGCCCCCACCCATCGGGATGCGCTTGCGGATGCGAACGCGTACCCCAGCGGGTTGCCGCCCACTCCTCGCCAGCACCGCCGCCTCGAGCGCCCGGGCTGCGCGTACACAAAGGTCATCGACTGCAGGGATCTGCGTGAGGGCGCCCGGTTTTGCATGCGCATCGTCACAGCGTTCGATGATGCCGGGCGGTGCGAGCTCGAACGCCAACTCGTCGAGCAGCTCGATGATTTGAAAAACCGTCTGCAACTCATGATAGCCGTCGGCTCGTCGACCGGTCACATGTAAACAAAGATTGAGCTTGGCGGGTGCGGGCCACCAGACGAGTGCAGATCGCGGGAGCGCAGAGGAGCTCATCGCGTGCTCGCCCCCCAACTTTCGACGAGGAGTCGCAGCCGCAGCCCCTCGCGGGTGGCTTCGATACGCTGCGGCAATTCATAGTTCACCCCGCTCACCTTGGCATAGGCGGGAAAAACCACTGTCCAGCCCTGCTGCTGCAGGCTATCGAGGCGCGGGTAGCCATCGGCGATGCGCTCGAGAGAATCATGTGCGGGATCCGGCACACCCAACAGCCAATAACGTAGCGAATCGACGGGTAAGGAAAACCCGAGACGCTGTTCGAAGTCGGCCCGCGCGAGCTCGTCGTCGAGTCGGCCATGCTCGAACTCGAGATGCAAGCCTCCGACGCCAAGCGGGCCGTCGACTTCGACTTGCGAGGTGACCTCGCGCTGCGCCCAGCGCAGGCTCGCAGTGAACCCCTCATCGCCCCTGGCGACTGCAACTCTGCCACGCAGTTCGAAGCGCGGCCAAACCTGCAGCGCACCACGCCGCGCCTCCCAGTCGTCGGGCAGCATCACTGGCAGCACCGTCGTTCTCATTAGGCTCGAGCAAGCATTGAGGATGGCGCAGGTCGCCAGCAACAACGGCCAAAGAAAACGACGAGTCACGCTTTGGAGCCCCAAGCGTCTCAGCGCTTGCCGCCCTTGCGACCCTCGCCGGCCAGCCGCTCGACGGTGCCGCGCAAGGGCTTGGATTCCGGGGCGATCAACAGCGCACGCGCCCAGATGGCGCGCGCCGCAGCCTTGTCACCCGTCGCCCAAAAAACTTCGCCCCAATGTGCGCCGATTTCGGCCTCGCGCGACAAGCGCCACGCGCGCTCCAGCAACGGCAGTGCCGCCTGCTTGTCACCGCGGCGGTACAACACCCAACCCATGCTGTCGATGAAGGCGGCACTGTCCGGCCGCTGCGCCACCGCCTCACGAATGAGCCGCTCGGCGCGCGGCAACTGGCGCTTGCGATCGGCCAGCGTGTAGCCGAGCGCGTTTTGGATATTGCCATCGCCCGGTCGCAGGGCGAGCAAGTCTTCGAATACTTTTACGCCCTCACTGGTACGCCCGCCAGCATCGAGCACCACTGCTCGCTGATAGAGCAACTCGGGGTGCGACGGGAAGCGCGCGAGCGCCGCATCGAGCGTCGCCAGCGCCTCATCGGTGAGGCCAGCGTCCTGCAGGGCTCGCGAACGCGCGATCTCGATCTCGATCGCATCGCTGCGCCCGCTGCGCAGTATCTCATCAAAGAATTTGAGCGCCTCGCTGCGATCGTTGCGCTCGAGAAGAAGTCTTGCGGCACGGATGCGCGGCGGCAGTCCGGCTCCCGCTGCAGCCAACTGCCGATAGCTTTGCAACGCCACGTCCTTGCGCCCGCGCCGCTCGGCGATCACCGCGAGATAAAAGAGCGCCTCGGCGCTGCTGCGATCGCGACTCAGCCGCGCCCCGAATCTGCGCTCTGCTTCGGCTTCATCGCCCATCGACAGCGCAAGCAGCGCCAGGCGACGGCCCGCATCGGCAACCGTACGCTCGTTGCCCGCCTCACGATTCGACTCGATGGCGAGCAATTCTTCGCGAGCCTGATCGAGACGATCGAGCGCGATAAGAGTTTCGATACGCGCGAAGCGATGATTTTCGGGATCACCCTTCGCGACGAGATCGGCCTCGGCAAGTGCGACACGATCATCGCCTTGCGCTGCGGCGGCTGCCGCCAACAACCGGATGGTATGCGCCTCGTTACCGCCGCCCTTGGCCCGGGCCGCCGCGATGAGGTCGCGACAGGCCGACAGATCATCGGCATTGCAGGCAATGCGGGCGAGCGTTGAGAGCGTGCCTGCAGAGGCTTTCTCGCGATCGACGAGATCACGAAACACGAGCCAGGCCGCAGGCGTGGCATCACCTTCGGTAATCTCGGGCAGCAGATCAGCCAGTGCCCGATCGACTTCGACATCGGGCTTGACCAAGAGATCGCGATACACCTTGCGCGCAACATCGAGCCGCCAGGTCTCGAGCGCCACGAGGCCGATCAAGCGCAAGGCCTCCACATTTTCGCCATCGAGTTCGAACAGCCGATCCGCAGCCTGCGCGGCAGCCGGCAAATTGCGGCAGGCCCGCGCCACCTCGAGCGCACGCTCGATGGTTCGCGGATCGCGATCGGCGAGCCCGCTGGCGAGATAACCGTCGACGGCGCCTTTGCAATCCCCGGCCAGCAGAGCGCGCTCGGCCTCGCTGCGATCGGGGGGTTGCAGCGCTGGCAGCGCTGGCGACAGCAACAACAGGAAGAGTGCCCAGGGGCAGCGAAACGCGTGAGATGACATCGTGAGCCGACTATATCGGAACCCGCCCGCTTGTCAGCACCCGCGTGCACCCCGAGAATCGCGCCTGCCCGCCCACGGGCGCAGGCCCACGGGCAAAAATGAAAGACTCCATCAGACAACGCCTTGACCGACAGCTCGACCGCTTCGAAGAAGTGGCTCGCCTGCTCGCCGACCCCGGGTTGGATGGCAGTTCCGGCGCGTTCCGCGATTTGTCCATGGAATACGCCAAGCTCACCCCGCTCGCCGAGCGCTATCAGGCGTTTCGGGCCCTCGAAGGCGACCTGGCGGCAGCGCATGCGCTGGCGAGCGACCCAGACCCGGAAATGCGTGCGCTTGGCGAAGAAGAAGCTCGCCGGCTCGAACAGACCACGGCGACCGAGGAACTCGCACTGCGGCGACTTTTGGTCCCCGCTGATCCGCGCGACAGCCACAACATTTACCTCGAAATTCGCGCTGGCACCGGCGGCGATGAGGCGGCGATTTTTGCTGGCGATCTATTGCGCATGTACAGCCGCTATGCCGAGCGGCAGGGCTGGCAAGTCGAAACCCTGAGCGAGAGCCCGGGCGAGCACGGCGGTTATCGTGAGGTCATTTGCCGTGTCGGTGGCAACGGTGTCTTCGCCAAACTCAAGTTCGAGTCCGGCACGCATCGCGTGCAACGGGTGCCCGCGACCGAGGTCCAGGGTCGTATTCACACCTCGGCAGTGACCGTGGCGATTCTGCCCGAACTCGATGAGGTCGAAGATATCGAGATCAACCCGGCAGACCTGCGCGTCGATACCTTCCGCGCCTCGGGCGCGGGCGGCCAGCACGTCAATAAAACCGATTCCGCAGTGCGCATGACGCACTTGCCAACCGGCATCGTGGTGGAGTGTCAGGATGAGCGCTCGCAGCACAAAAACCGCAGTCGCGCCCTGTCACTTTTGAAGGCGAGACTGAAGGCGGCCGAGCAGGAGAAGCGCGACGCGGCGCAGGCCCGCTCGCGAAAACTGCAGGTCGGCAGCGGCGATCGCTCCGAGCGGATTCGCACCTATAATTTTCCGCAGGGCCGAGTCACCGACCACCGTATCAACCTGACGCTGTATCAGCTCGACGCCATCATCAATGGCCGACTCGAAGATCTGCTCGAACCGCTGTCACAGGAACATCAGGCAGAGCTGCTCGCCGAAGAAGGTATTTGATCGCGCCGATGCCGCAGATCGGCATACGCCGTAATTCCAAAAGCAATCAACAGCGGCTGAAAGAGCGCGCCAAGCACCGCCGTCACGATCGCGGCCGCGGGCCAGCCATCGGCAAGCTTAATGAATACCAGACCGAGCAGACTGCCAATGACGAATAGTCCAAAAACAGTCATGGCGACGACCACCAGCGTCGCCGCGAGGTGGCGCCAATGGCCGCGCGCCAACTGCAACGCACCGTCGAGCGCCGTGCGCGGCCCGGCAGACTCGAATACCACGAGCGCGAGCGCAGGCCAAAAGCCGATGAGCAGGTAGATCCCGGGGATCACCAGCAACAGCAAACCGAGCGCCACGGCCATGAGCGCGAGTGCCAGCGTCCCCAGAGCATGCGGCAGCAGTCGCCAAGCCTGCCGAAGATCCGTTACCAGCAATTGCAAAGATTTTGCTTCGCGCCGCAAGCTTGCGCGTTGGCGCAGCATCAACACCAGCCAACACCAAAGCGTGCCGACGGCCGCCAAAATCATCAACAGCCACCACGACATATCTTTGGCGCGGTCGAGGGCGAGCGACTGCCCGGTGCTCTGCAGATACGCCGAGGGCAGCTGTCCGAGCAGCACTGCGAGCAGCGATAGCGGCAAACACGCCGCGAGCGACCGGCGATAAAGTCCAAAACCCGCATCGAGTATTTCGCCGAGACTCGCCGCGCGCTGCGGCAACAGCATCGAGGTGGGCAGCGTCGTCGGTGTGGTCATGCGGCGGCAATCTAGCAGATGCCCGCACCCCCGCGCTCCGTGCCACACTAGCCGCATGGTTCAGCGCCGCACGTCATCGCCGCCCGGCGAATCAGCGCCGCCGCCCGCGGCCACCGTGCTGCCCGCCAATTTGCGGCCAGCAGTGCTCGCGGCCGCGGCCGCGCTGCGTATCGCGATCGACGATGACAGCGTTGCACTGCGCGAAGCCGAGGCACTCGTGCTCGCGGCCCTCGTGTTGCCGCGCAGCACGCTTTACGCCGACGCGCAGCGCGCGCTCTCGAGCAGCGAGCGAGCGCGTATTGCAGAGTGGGTCGCCCGCCGCCGCGATGGCGAGCCCCTCGCCTATCTTCTGGGCGAGCGCGAGTTTTGGTCTTTGACCTTGGAAGTCAGCCCCGCCGTACTCGTGCCGCGCCCCGAAACCGAACTGCTGGTCGAACGCGCGCTGCAGGCCGGCGATACGCTGGAGGCGGCTGGCACCGCGCTGCCGCGAGTCCTCGATCTTGGTACGGGCTCCGGGGCTATCGCCATTGCGATCGCGTACGAACGCCCCGACTGGCAGGTGACTGCCGTCGAAAAATCCGCCGCGGCGCTCGCAGTCGCGCGGCGCAACGCGCTACGCCACGCGACGACCAATCTGCAACTGCTCGCCGGGGATTGGTTCTCGCCCCTCGCTCACCGACGCTTTCACGTGATTGCCTCGAATCCGCCGTACGTGGCCGGCGATGATCCGCACCTCACGGGCGATTCATTGCGACACGAGCCGCGCGAGGCACTGACGCCGGGTGGCGACGCCTTGGCCGACTTGCGGCAATTAATCGCAGCGGCACCGAACCATCTCGAGTCGGGCGGCACTTTGCTGCTCGAGCACGGCGCGACTCAGGGTACAGAACTGTGCAAACTGCTTGTCGCGCGGGGTTTTGCTCACGTAGTCTCGCACCCCGACCTCGCCGGGCACGAGCGCGTGACCGAAGGGCAGCTACCCTGACCTGACCTGACCCAACGCGCCCGGCCCGCACCAGATCGCATCACTGCCCAGATCGCATCACTGCCCAGATCGCATCACTGTAGAGAAATCTTCATGCTCAAATTCAATACCAGCGCCGGCGACTTCACGGTCGAACTCTTTGCCAAAGAATCGCCGGAGTCGACCGCGAACTTTCTCAAATATGTCGATGACGGCCACTACGGCGGCACGATTTTCCACCGCGTCATCCCCGGCTTCATGATTCAGGGCGGCGGCTTCGCTTCGGGCATGGAACAAAAGGACACGCGGCCGCCGATCCGCAACGAGGCCACCAACGGCATGGAAAATCTGCGCGGCACGCTCGCCATGGCGCGTACCAGCGACATCTACAGCGCCACGGCACAGTTCTTCATCAATTTGGTAGACAATGATTTCCTCAATCACTCGCCCGACAACTACGGCTATGCCGTGTTCGGTCGCGTGATCTCAGGCATGGACGTCGTCGATGCCATCGCCGGCGTAGCCACCACGCGTCGTCGCGGTCATGGCGATGTCCCGGTCGATGAAGTGATCGTGCACTCGGTCACGCGCGAGACCCCCAACTGAAACTCGCGCGCCTAGGTGGGCTGCTGCTGCGCGCCGCTCTGCTCGCGATCGGCGCATCGGTCGTGCTCGTGCTGCTCTTGCGCTGGGTACCGCCGCCGACCTCGGCGTTCATGCTCGCCGCGCGTGTCTCGGCCATGACGGGCGGCGACTTCGCTTACTCCAATGCCTATGACTGGGAACCGCTCGAGAGAATCTCGCCACATGCGGCGATGGCGGCGATTGCCGCCGAAGATCAGCAGTTTCCGTTCCATGCTGGCTTCGACTTTGAGTCGATCCGCAAGGCCGTGCAGCACAACGCCAAGAGCGAGCGCAAGCGGGGCGCCAGCACCATCTCGCAACAAATCGCCAAGAATCTATTTCTTTGGTCAGGTCGTAGTTGGGTGCGCAAGGGACTCGAAGTGTGGTTCACCGTACTGATCGAGGCGGCATGGCCCAAGGAGCGCATCCTCGAGGTTTATCTCAACGTGGCCGAGTTTGGTCGCGGCACCTGGGGTGTGCAGGCGGCCGCAAGAAAGTTTTTCGGCAAGGATGCCGTACGCCTGACCCGCCGCGAGGCCGCCACTCTCGCGGCCGTGCTGCCCAATCCGCAACGCTTGCGCGTCGATCGCCCCTCGTCCTACGTGCAGCGCCGCCGCGATACCATCATGGGGCAGATGCGCGCTCTCGGTGGACCGGGTTTTCTGCGTCAGCTCGACGACGAAGAGCCCTCCGCCCCACGCAAGTGAGCGGCACTGCACGACGCTTAATCAGGCGCGCTCGTAACCCAAGTTGGGGGCGAGCCAGCGCTCGGCCTCGCTCACGCTGACCCCGCGACGACGCGCATAATCTTCGACCTGATCGCGATCGATCTTGCCGACGGCAAAGTAATGCGCCTCGGGATGCGCGATGTACCAGCCACTGACCGCAGCCGTCGGGCACATCGCGTAACTCTCGGTGAGCTGAATGCCGACGTTGCGCTCGACATCGAGCAGCTGCCAAAGTTTTCCTTTCTCGGTGTGATCGGGACAGGCGGGATAGCCCGGCGCCGGCCTTATGCCGCGGTATTCCTCGCGGATCAGTTGTGCGTTGGTGAACTGCTCCGCGGTGTCATAGCCCCACAGCTCGCGCCGACTACGCTCATGAAAGTGCTCGGCTGCGGCCTCGGCGAAACGATCGGCCAGCGCCTTCAGCATGATGCTGGAGTAATCGTCGTGCGCCGCCTCGAAGCGCGCCACATGCTCCTCGATGCCGACACCGGCCGTCACCGCAAACGCGCCGAGGTAATCGCGCACGCCACTCTCGCGCGGTGCGACGTAGTCCGCCAAACACTCATGCGGCTGCCCGGCGGGCTTGCCTTTTTGCTGCCGCAGATGCTGCAAGGTCATCAGGACCTCGCGCCGATCTTCACCGGTGTAGATCTCGATGTCATCGCCATTGGAGTTCGCCGGAAAAAATCCGACAACTGCGCGTGCCGTGAGCCAGTTGTCGGCGATGAGTTGCTTGAGCATGCGACGCGCATCGGCATAAAGATTGCTCGCCGCCTCACCGATGATGGGGTCAGTGAGAATGTCCGGAAACTTGCCGGCGAATTCCCAGGCATTGAAGAACGGCATCCAATCGATGTAATCGAGCAGATCGGTGATCGGATAATCTTCGAACACCTGCACACCGGGTCGCAGCGGGGCGACAGGTCGATACGCCTGCCAATCGATGCGCCGCCGGTTGGCGCGTGCGGCAGCAAGATTGGCCTCGGGCTGCTTCACGGTTTTCCCGGCGTGTTGTTCGCGTCGGCGCTCGTGCTCCTCGGCAATCTTCGCTGCGAAGCCCGTTTTCTGCGTGGCGGTGACCAAAGATTGACAGACCCCCACCGCTCGCGAGGCATCTTTCACATAGACCACCGGTTCGCGATACTGCGGGGCGATCTTCACCGAGGTATGCGCCGGTGAGGTGGTGGCACCACCGATCAGCAACGGAACCTTGAAGCCCTGCCGCTGCATCTCGCGCGCCACGTGCACCATTTCATCGAGCGAAGGCGTGATCAGCCCGGACAAGCCGATGAGCGCCGCGTTCTCGCGTCGGGCGACATCGAGGATTTTCTCGGCAGGCACCATCACGCCGAGATCGAGGACTTCGAAGTTGTTGCACTGCAGCACCACGCCGACAATGTTCTTGCCGATGTCGTGGACATCGCCCTTGACGGTCGCAAGTACGATCTTGCCGTTGCTGCGCGCCGCGCCGCTTTTCTCTTGTTCGATGAACGGCACGAGATGCGCCACGGCTTTTTTCATGACCCGCGCGCTCTTGACCACCTGCGGCAAGAACATCTTGCCCGCACCGAACAAGTCGCCGACCACGTTCATGCCGTCCATCAATGGACCTTCGATGACTTTGATAGGATGATCGGCCTCGAGACGTGCTGCCTCGGTATCTTCGACGATGAATTCATCGATGCCTTTGACGAGTGCGTGTTCGAGCCGCTTCGATACCGGCAGCGTACGCCATTCGAGATCAGCCTCGCGCTTGCCGCCCACCTCACCCTTGTAGCGTCCGGCGATCGCCAGCAGCCGCTCGGTCGAGTCGCTACGCCTGTTGAGGATGACGTCCTCGACGGTATCGCGTAATTCGGCGGGAATGTCGGCATAGATCGCGAGCTGGCCCGCGTTGACGATACCCATGTCCATGCCGGCACGAATCGCGTGATAGAGAAAGACGCTGTGCATCGCCTCGCGTACCGGGTCGTTACCGCGGAACGAAAACGAGACGTTACTGACTCCGCCGCTTACCATCGCATATGGCAGTTTTTCTTTGATTGCCCGCGTCGCCTCGATGAAATCGAGACCATAATTCGCGTGCTCTTCGATACCGGTGGCGACGGCAAAGATGTTGGGGTCGAAGATGATGTCCTCAGGCGGAAAGCCCGCCTGCTCGGTCAGCACCTTGTACGAGCGCTCGCAGATGGCAACCTTGCGCGCCACGCTGTCCGCCTGCCCCTGTTCGTCGAAGGCCATGACGACCACGGCTGAACCATAGGCGCGCACTTTGCGCGCCTGCTCGAGAAATGCCGCCTCGCCCTCCTTGAGACTGATCGAATTCACAACCGCCTTGCCCTGCACGCATTTGAGGCCCGCTTCAATCACGCTCCACTTGGACGAGTCGATCATCACCGGAACACGCGCGATGTCCGGCTCGGCGGCGAGCAGGCTCAAGAAGCGCACCATGGCCGCCTCGGAGTCGAGCATGCCCTCGTCCATGTTGACATCGATCACCTGCGCACCGGCCACGACTTGCTGGCGCGCAATCTCCACCGCGGCGGTGTAATCCCCCGCCTCGATCAGCTTGCGGAATTTCGCCGAGCCCGTGACGTTGGTGCGTTCACCGACGTTCACGAACAAAGAATCCGCACCGATGTTGAGCGGCTCGAGACCCGACAGCCGGCACCGGACTTTGACTTCGGGGCGCGGTCGCGGCTGCACGCCGCGCACGGCCTCGGCGATCAGACGAATGTGCTCGGGCGTCGTGCCGCAGCAACCGCCCACAATGTTGACTAACCCGGAGCGCGCGAACTCGCCGAGGATTGCCGCCGTCTGCTCCGGCGTCTCGTCATATTCGCCGAACGCGTTCGGCAGGCCGGCGTTCGGATAGGCACACACATAGCGATCAGAGATCCGCCCGAGCTCGGCGACGTAGGGACGCATCTCGCTCGCGCCGAGCGCGCAGTTGAGACCGATCGCGAATAACTCGCCGTGCCGCACCGAATTCCAGAAGGCCTCGGTGGTCTGCCCGGAGAGCGTGCGCCCAGAGGCGTCGGTAATCGTGCCCGACACCATCACCGGCAGATGCGTGCCGAGTTCTTGCTGCACCTGGCGTACCGCAAACAGCGCTGCCTTGGCGTTCAAAGTATCGAACACGGTTTCGATCAACAGAATATCCGCGCCACCGTGAACGAGCGCGCGCGCTGCTACGGCATAGGCCGCGACCAACTGCTCAAAGTTCACGTTACGCATGCCCGGATCGTTCACATCGGGTGAGATCGAGGCCGTACGATTGGTGGGACCCAAGGTACCGGCGACGAACCGCAGTGAACCCGTACGCAGCGCGACGTCGTCGGCGATCTGGCGGGCGAGCAGCGCAGCGCGGTAGTTGAGCTCCGGCGCCAGCGCTTCCATGCCGTAGTCGGCCTGCGCGATGGTGGTGGAATTGAAGGTATTGGTCTCGATGATATCGGCGCCGGCTTCAAAGTAGGCCCGGTGGATCTCGGCGACGATGTCCGGACGCGTCAGCGTCAGCAAATCATTATTGCCGCACACGTCGCGACGATAGTCGCAGAAACGCTCGCCGCGGTAACCCGCCTCGTCGAGTCGATACCGT
>VGUP01000042.1 GCA_016874175.1 Gammaproteobacteria bacterium
CGGCACCACCGGGCGCTGAGCTTGGCGACCGCAGGCTGCGGTCCGCAGTGGGCGACTCAGGTTCAGGGTCGGGCGCGCGGCTTGTAACAAATCGCCAGCCCGGTCGTGGTGTACTAGGCGCCATGGATGCGCCTCTGGCAAAGGTGGCCGAGCCGCCGCCGCCACTCATCAATCGCGAACTTTCGCTGCTCGAATTCAATCAGCGCGTGCTCGCGCAGGCGCTCGATCCGCAAGTGCCACTGCTCGAGCGACTGCGATTTCTTTGTATCTCGTCGAACAATCTCGACGAATTCTTCGAGATCCGGGTGGCGGGTATCAAGCAGCTGCAGGAGAGCTCACCGGCCACACTGAGCGCGGATGGTCTGACGCCTGCTGGCCAACTCGCCGCCATTCACCACCGTGCCACTCGTCTGGTCGCCGAGCAATATTCCTGCCTCGGCGAGGTGCTGCTGCCGGCACTGCGCAAGGCCGGCATCGTACTCGTGCCGCGCGGCAAATGGCCGAAGGCAACCCGCGATTGGCTGGCTGATTATTTTGAAAAGGAAATCGAGCCGGTTCTGTCACCGCTGGCGCTTGATCCGTCGCGACCCTTTCCGCGGATCCAGAACAAGAGCCTGAACTTCGTGGTCCGCTTGCACGGCGAAGACGCCTTCGGTCGCGAAGCAACTTTGGCGATCGTGCAGGCACCGCGCTCGCTACCACGAGTCGTGCCACTGCCCACCGATGGCAGTGGTAACCAGCGCTTCGTGCTGCTGTCGACCATCATCGAAGAATTGGTGCCGCGTCTCTTCGAGGGTATGGAGATCCTCGCGTGTCATCAATTTCGCGTAACCCGCAACAGTGATTTATTCATTGACGAGGAAGAAGCCGACGATCTACGCCGGGCGCTCGAGGGCGAGCTCGCGCATCGTCGTTACGGATCGGCCGTGCGACTCGAGACCGCAACGGACTGCCCGAAAGATCTGGTCGATTTTCTCGCCAAGCAGTTCGGCATCGGGCCGCTGGATATCTATGCGGTGCCCTCGCCGGTGAATCTGCACCGGCTGTCGGCACTCTACGATCTGGTCAAGCGCAGCGAACTCAAATATCCGGTGTCCCGGCCCAGCCTGCCGCGGCGCCTCAACGAAAGGCAGGACATGTTCGCGGCGATCCGCCAAAACGACTTGCTGCTGCATCATCCCTTTCAGTCGTTTGCGCCCATGGTCGACCTGCTGCGACAAGCGGCTACTGACCCCAAAGTATTGGCAATCAAGCAGACTCTGTATCGCACGGGTGCCGATTCGGCGATCGTCGACGCACTCGTCAAGGCGGCGCAGGCCGGCAAAGACGTGACTGTGGTGATCGAGTTGCGCGCCCGGTTCGACGAAGAGGCCAACATCGAGCTGTCGGACCGACTGCAGGGTGCAGGTGCGCACGTGATGTACGGCGTGGTCGGCTACAAGACGCACGCCAAGCTCGCGATGGTGGTGCGTCGCGAACGCAGCGGCATCCGTCGTTACTGCCATCTCGGCACCGGCAACTATCACTCGAGAACGGCGCGTACGTACACCGACTATGGTCTTTTCACCTGCGATCCGGAAATCGGCCAGGACGTACATGAAGTCTTCCTGCAGTTGACCAGTTTGAAGCGCACCCCGCGCTTATCGTGTTTGCTGCAATCCCCCTTCGAGATGCACCGCGCGATGCTCGCCAAACTCGAACGCGAGACCGCGCACGCTGCGGCCGGCAAACCCGCCCGCGTGATCCTGAAAATGAATTCTTTGGTCGAACCGGAATCAATCGCCGCACTCTATCGCGCTGCACAAGCCGGGGTACGGGTAGATCTGATCGTTCGCGGTATCTGCGCACTGCGACCGGGAGTACCCGGCCAATCGGAAAATATCCGGGTACGCTCGATCATCGGTCGATTTCTCGAACACTCGCGCGTGTTCTGGTTTGCCAATGGCGGTCGAACCGAGATTTTCTGCAGCAGCGCCGACTGGATGGAGCGCAACTTTTTCCGTCGCGTGGAGATCGCGTTTCCGATTCGCCGCGAGAAGTACAAGCGACGAATCCTCGAAGATCTCGAGATCTATCTCAAGGACGACACGCAGGCCTGGGAGCTCGATTCTGCCGGGCACTACCTGCGTCGATCGCCCGGCAAGGACGGCAGCGTGTGCGCGCAAACCCGCCTGCTCGACAGTTATACGGCGGGCGGACCCCTCGAAGAATAAATGCGCAGACGAAAATCGACTGCCTTGAGCAGATCGATTTCCTGGCTCAAATCGGCCACCGTCAGCGGATGATCGCGCAACCAGCGCACCGGAGAACGTACCTCGAGCACGTTCCGGGCGAGTGGAATGAGCGTGAGATCTGGTAGCGGCGCGCGACCACGGCCGCGATGCAGCAACACGGCGATACGCAGCAGCACAATCATCTGCAGGATGCGGCGATCCCAAGGCGGCAGAAGTTTGTCGAATCCTTCGACACCCAGCTTACGTCGATGTCCGCCGACTAGGCGCGCAAGCAAACGCTGCTCCTCGCGGGGGAATCCGGGCATGTCGGCATTTTCCAGCAGGTAAGCGCCGTGCTGGTGATAGCGCGAGTGCGACACATCGAGACCGATCTCGTGCAAGCGAGCCGCCCAAGCGAGCAGTTGCTCGGCGAGTGGGTCATCGAGTTGCCAGGCCGCCGACACTTGGGCAAGAAAGCCACCAACGGTAGTTTCGACGCGTGTCGCCTGCTCGACTTCGACGTGGTACCGCGCCTGCATCGCGCGTACGGTGCGCTCACGGGCGTCCTCGCGGGTAAGGCGCCCGACGAGGTCGTACAACAGACCGTCGCGCATCGCGCCGTCGGAAACCTCCATCCGTTCGATGCCGAGACTCTCGAAGATTTCGGCGAGGATGGCGAGGCCGCCGGGAAATACGAGTCGACGGTCTTCACTCAAAGATTCGAGACCGACGTCGCGCACATGCTCGGCGCGCAGCGTTGCGGCGATCAGCGCCTCGAGGCCTTCGGGGGTGATGGCCTGCGCCGCCGGATCGAGCTCGCGAATGGCATCGATCACCGATTTGACGGTGCCCGAACTGCCAATGGCGCCTTGCCAGCCGATCTTGCGATAGGCGTCTCCGATGGGCTCGAGCTCGCTGCGCACGGCGACGCGCGCACGGGCGAGAAGTTTTGAAGAGAGTCGACCCCCGGCAAAGAAACGCTCGCTCATGGTGACGCAGCCGAGCTCCGTGCTCGCGAGGCGGATCGGGGTCAGCGCTTCACCAATGATGAGTTCAGTGCTACCGCCGCCGATATCGACCACGAGTCGTCGACCTTCGGCGAGCGGCGAGGTATGGGCAACACCCGAATAAATGAGTCGGGCTTCCTCGAGTCCGGAAACGATTTCGATCGGGGCCCCGAGTGCGGTCCGCGCTTTTTCAAGAAACGCTTGCTTGCGGTGCGCACGGCGTAGGGTGTTGGTACCGACGACACGCAATTTGTCAGGATGGATTTCGCGCAGCCGTTGCCCAAACCGCTCGAGACAGGCGAGCGCTCGGGCAGCGATATCACGATCGAGTCGCCCCTCGGCATCGAGTCCGGAGCCCAGTCGAACGCTCTCGCGCAGTCGATCGATGACCGTCAGCTGCCCGTGTATGTACCGAGCGACCACCATATGAAAACTGTTGGATCCGAGATCAACCGCCGCGAGCAGTTCTGGCGCTGCTCTGCCGTTACCCCGACTCACTGCGCCCGCGTTGGAACGGGATCAGGCCGTGAACGAGGAGCCGCAACCACAGGTGGTGGTCGCGTTCGGATTACGGATGACGAACTGCGCGCCGTCGAGACCTTCTTTGTAGTCGATCTCGGCCCCGGACAAATATTGCAGACTCATCGGGTCGACCAATAATTTGACCCCGAGGTTCTCGACCATGGTGTCGCCATCTTGCAGTTGCTCATCGAATTCGAAGCCGTACTGCAAGCCCGAGCAACCGCCCCCCTGCACGAATACGCGCAGCATCAGGCTGGAGTTGCACTCACCCTCGATCAAAGAACTCACCTTGCGCGCCGCCGAGTCGGTGAACACCAAGACAGGCGGCATATCGAGGGGCAGATCTTCAACAACAGTACTCATGACGGATTCCTCAAACAATTCGGGGCGCGCAGGTCGCCCATGCTAGTTGCGACCCTGCCGCTGGTCAAAGGGACGCAACACGTTGTCGGTGCAGGCCTCGGTCGCCGAGGGCGGCGCGAGCGCCGCCACGGTGGCGCCGGCTGCGAGCGGCACCAGCCGCCCCTCGATCCGGGCGCCCAAGGCCATCTCAATCACACCATAACTCACATCGCCGGTGACGCGGGCCTTGGCACCGAGTACGACCCGCTGCACCCCGCAAACGTTCCCGATCACTTCGCCATTGATGACGGCGATCGCGACCTCGACGTTACCCTTGATCTGCCCCGGCTCACCGATCCAGAGCGTGGCGGGCATGGACCGGTCGACGCCGTGAACGTGCCCCTGCAGCGCGCCGTCAACGTGCACGCCGCCGCTGAATTCGAGGTCGCCACGCAACTGTGTCCCACGACCGATCAGGCTGTCGATGCGGCCCGGCAAACGGGGGGCCTTGCGGCGTCCGAACATGGTGATTCCCCTCAGGGTGGCCAGAACACGGATTGAACCACGGGTCGCATCGCCCTGTCAGCCGGACGAATCTCCACCGTCAGCCGCTCGGGGGTGACCCCCGACGGCACCACGAGTTCGCGCTCCACGTTCTCGAAGTAACGAAAACTGTAGGCCGTTTCGAAGAGCGGGTAGCGTGCGGCGCGGGCACCCTCGAGGGTCACGGTCACCGTACCCGAGACCACGTTCTGGGGATTGCCAGGCTGCACCAACGACAGGCGCAGTAACGGTCTCGAGCCAGCCCGCGAGTCGTCGATGCGCAGGGTGCGGATGGCAATGTTGGCCGGCGCCTCGGCGGTCGCGACAATGCCTTTGTAGAACTCGAGCTGCTGCCGCTGGCGGGCCACCTCGGCCTGCAGCTCGCCGATGCTCTGCGCCAATTCTTGCCGCTCACGATCTTGGGCCACTTTCAGGGTGTCGAGCTCGGCAACCTGCCTGCGCAGATCGACGATGGTCACATCGCGTTCGCTGATCGCGCGGCGCAAGGCCGCCATGCTGCTCAGCGGATTGGTGACGCCAATTCCGATCCCGGAACGCCCGAGCTGGAAAAGCCCCCAGCCAAGCAGCACCAGTACCACTAAGCCGAGCACCAAAAAAACCCGCAGGCGTGACGGCCCAATGCCGCGGATGACGATGAACGCCTGATCTTTGAAGCGCTGATCTGTGCTCACGAGCCCGCCATCTCGTCCCACCATACGGGATAGGGGGGCAGCCCGTCGGGGAAGGCAAATTGCCCGAGTTCATGCAGCACTCGGCGATACACAGGCCGTTTGAAATGAATGACTTCGCGGATGGGCTCCCACCAGTCCGACCAGCACCACCCGCAGAATTCAGGTTCGTCGGTCTGATCGAAGCGCACCGGCGGTTCTGCAGCGAGACTCTCCAACAAATACCAACGCTGCTTTTGCCCGATGCAGTGCGGCAGCTGATCGCGACGCTGATAGCGCGCCGGCAAGCAATAACGCAACCAACGCCGGGTGACGCCGACGATGCGCACGTCGTCGGGCGCGAGCCCGATTTCTTCAGCGAGCTCGCGGAACATGCCCTGCTCCACCGATTCGCCGATACGCAAACCGCCCTGCGGAAACTGCCAGCCTTTGCCGCCGGCGCGTTTACCCAAAAAAACCCGGCCATCCGCCTGCATCAGCACGATGCCGACGTTGGCACGAAAACCGTCACGATCGATGAGGTCGGTCATTGCCGTGTGTGGCTCTCAGGCGCGACGCGCCGTCATCGTTTTGCGATCCTCCAGATACTCGCGACCGCGCTCCATCAGCGCGGTGAAAGTACCGGCATCGCGCGAAAGCACCGTCCGGCGCAGGGTCTCGACAGCCTTGGCTAGCGCCTCCAAAGATTCGGCACCGTAATCATTGAGCGCCTGGATTTCGTAATAGAGCTGTGGGCTTTCCTGGGCAACACGACTCGCCACATCGAGCTGGGCGTCGAACGTGGTACTCGAAAGCTTGGCGAGCCGCGGCGCAGCCTCACCACTCTCGGCGAGCACAGTGAAGAAGGAAATGTTGAGTGCATGCGAGAGCCCGAGTACGTAGGCGATCAGGCGATCATGCTCGTCGAGCGACATCACCACCTGCTCAACCATCGTCGGCGCAAAAAGTTTGCGCGCCTTAGCGAGCGCTTCTTCGTGGCCGAGATCGACGAAAATGACGTGTCGGCCCGAAAGCAGTTCGGTGTCGGGACCAAACATCGGATGTACCGAGGTCACACGGCAGCCGTGCGACTTGAGTGCCATCAAGCCACCGCGCAGCGGCGACTTCAACGAACCCACATCAAAGATTACGCCGCCCGGCCTGCGCATCGCGAGTTCGCGCAGGACGGCATCTGTTTGACCGAGCGGCGTGGCGACGATGATGAAGTCCTGCTGCAGGCTGTCTTGCCGATAGTCGCCAACATCGCGGGTCCCCGCGGGCGCACCCGCCGGATCGCTGACCTCGACCTCGAAACCCTGCGAGGCCAGAAAATCGACGAACCAACCGCCGAGCTTGCCCGCACCACCGATGACGAGCGCCCGGCGGCCACTACCGTGCCCCCGTGCGGCCACGCTCGAACGTTCCTGGGTCGCCAGCGAGCTGCGAATGAGCATGCGCATCAGATCTTCGGCGATATTCGCCGGCACGCCGCGGCTCTCAGCCAAAGCTCGCGCGCCCAAGATCACCTCGCGCTCGCGCCCGTAGTCGCGAGTCGGATGCCCGGTCGAGCGCTTGACGCGGGCGATCTCGCCGCTCGTGCGCTGCCGGTCGGCGATCAGCTCAATGAGCTGTCGGTCGATGTCGTCGAGATGTTTGCGGAGTTCTTCCAGAGTCGCCATGTTGCAAGGCTCGTTTCGGGCGCAGAAACCTGCGCAGCCGCTTACTATAGCCGTGCGGGTCAGGTCGCGCAGTCCGCAGACTGCACGGCACAAGCAGACGCGTTAAGCTTCGTCTCATGCCCGTACCCGTTCAGTTTCTGCCCGATCCCCTGCCGGTCGAGCCTCTGGCCGTTGCCGCCGCTTGGCTCGAACTCGCGCGCTCGCGACGCGACCAGCCGAATCCCAATGCCATGGTCGTCGCCAGTAGCGGCACCGACGGTCAACCGTCGGCTCGCGTCGTGCTTTGCAAGGAAATCGTGGTCGATCCGGGGTATATCTGCTTCCACACCAATTACGAGTCACGCAAGGGCCGCGAGATCGAGGTGTACCCGCGCGTAGCCATCGTCATGCATTGGGATCACCTTTATCGTCAGGTGCGCATCGAGGGCCGCGTAGTGCGCGCGCCTTCTGCCGAGAGTGATGCGTACTTCCATACCCGACCCTGGCAGCGTCGCGTCGGCGCCTGGGCGAGCGCGCAGAGCGCGCCCGTCGGCTCGCGCTCCGAGTTGGAAGCCGCCGTCGTCGCCGTTGCCCGACGCTTCGATGTGCCGGTGCCCGGCCCGGAAGATGTGCCCACCCCACCGGGACTCGGCGATCACATCCCAAGGCCACCCAACTGGGGTGGCTATCACGTGTACGCCGAAGCGGTCGAACTGTGGGTCGAGGGCGAGTCGCGCATTCACGATCGCGCGCGCTGGTCGCGCACGCTGGTCGCGAGCACTGATCCCGCGCAGCCGCCGCGCATCGGCAGCGCTTGGCAGGTCACGCGACTGCAGCCCTGATCAGCGCTCGGCCATCGCAGCGCGGGTCGCTTGCCTTTGTCGTTTGCCTTTGTCGTTTGCCTTTGTCGCTTGCCTTTGTCGCTCGTCTCAGGCGAGTGCCTCAAGCAACTGGTCGTGCAAGGCGCCGTTGCTGGCAAGCACCGTGGTGGTCGCCAGATTGACGGCAGCGCCGTCCAAGTCGGTGAAGCGGCCACCGGCCTCTTCGACGATGACCGTGAGTGCGGCGATATCGAGAATATTGACGTCGGACTCGATCACCGCATCGAGCGCGCCACGCGCCAGCAAATGGTAGTGCACGAAATCGCCATAGCCACGAATGCGATTGACCCGCCTCACGAGCTCGCCATAGCGCGCCCAGCGCGGCCCCGAAGCCAGCGTTTTCAAATTGCCGCTGGAAACAATTGCCGCCTCGATGCGATCGACACCGCTCACGCGGATGCGCTGCTCGCCAAGCCACGCACCCTCGCCCCGCTCTGCCCACGCAAATTCGCCGTAAGCCGGTGCCGATGACACGCCGAGTACCATTCGACCGCCGCGCTGCAAGGCAATTTGCGTCGAGAAAAAAGGGCATTCGCGCACGAAAGATTTGGTGCCATCGATCGGATCGACGAGCCAAATGCTCTCGGCCCCCATGGCGTGCTGACCGGTTTCCTCGCCAAAAAAACCATGGCTCGGAAAATGCCGCGACAAGACCTCGCGAATGACTTCCTCGGCTTTCACGTCGGCCGCAGTGACCGGCGATTTGTCGGCTTTGGTGATGACCGCGAGGTTGCGCTGATAGAGCTCGCGAATCACGCGCGCTGCGGCTTCGGCGGCTTCGATGGCGGCCTTCAGTTCGGCGGATGGCACGAATTGCCCTCGGGATGAGTAATGTCGGAGTGGTATCTTAAACGGCATGGGAAACAGGCTTAGCAAGATCTATACGCGAACTGGCGACGATGGCTCCACGGGGCTCGGCGATGGCAGCCGCGTGCGCAAGGACGATGCCCGGGTCGAGGCCTATGGCACGGTGGACGAGGCAAACAGCGCCGTCGGCATGATTCTCGCGGTCCCGGGGCTGCCCGCGACGGTCGCCGAGTGTCTGATCGCGGTTCAGCACGATCTGTTCGATCTCGGCGGCGAGCTCTGTATTCCGGGCATGACGCTCATCAAGCCGGAGCAGATCGAGCGACTCGAGGCGCAACTCGATGGCTTCAATGATCCGCTGCCGCCGCTCAAGGAATTCATCCTGCCCGGCGGCGGACCGGCTGCAGCCGCCTGTCATCTCGCACGCACTATCGTCAGGCGCGCCGAGCGACGCGTGTGGACGCTGTCAACAGAAACCACCCTGAGTCCGGACGCCGCGCGTTATCTCAATCGGCTTTCCGACCTGCTATTCGTGATCGCGCGTGTACTGGCGCGCCACGAAAAAGACAGCGAGGTGGTCTGGAATCGCAATCGGCGCAGCGCGCCCTGACTCAATCTTTGCTGGCGAGCGCGCACTCATCGACCTCGCTGCGGATCTGCGTGCCGATCAAAATCGACAGCAAGAGCGCACAGGCCAGACCGATGAACGGCACCTGGTAGCTGCCGTAAGCGTCGAACAACTTGCCGGTGATCCAGCTGCCAAGACCCACGCCGATCGACTCCATGAAGCTGATCGAACCATTGATGCGCCCGATCTCGCGCAAGCCGAAATTATTGACCGCCAGCATGTTGTAGAGCGTGAACAGGCCACCCCACCCGAGGCCGATCACCACTGCCGAGATCACCACCAATTCGCGCTGCATGCTCGCGAGCCCGACGAGACCGACGAACATGATCACGAGACAGGTCATGAATACTTTGTGACGATCGATACGATCGGCGATCGCGCCGTTGGCAAGCTTGGCGACCATGGCCACGAGGCTGAATAGAAATAGCTGCAGTCCGGCTTCTTTGAGCGTGAAGCCGAAACCCTTGTTGAGATGCAGGACATAGTGCTGCACGAACGAGAAGATCGCGTAGTAACTCAGGAATCCGGACAGGCCGATCGCCCAGAGCGTCCGCGTGCGGATCGCCTGCTGAAAAGTCAGGCCGTGCTGCTTGAGATCGCCCAGCGCTTCGCTTTGGCCGACGGCTTTGAAGCCTGCCTGAGCGGGCGTGCCGCGAATGACGAGCACGATCAACGCCAGCAGGATGATCGGCATCAGCGCGTTGTAGAGATAGGCCTGCCGCCAGCCGAAGGCCTCGATCAGGTACGGGTTGACGAAGGGCAGTACGGCGCTGCCGAGGCTGGTGCCGACGAGCGCGATACCGATCGCCAGCCCGCGATATTTCACGAACCAGCTCGAAACGAGATAGATCACGGTCATCGAACCCGCCGTCGACAGGGCGAGCGAGAACATCAGGTGAATGAGATAGACCTGCTTGAGAGCGACGCCCATCCAGTTCTCGACGTAGAGCCAAAGGCCGAGCGCGGCCAATAGGAGCGCAATGAGTATGGCAGCCGTGCGCCCAAGCCCAGGCGCGAGCGAACCGAGCGCCACCACGATGACGCCCGCCAGACCCAGCGCCGTGACTACGGCAATAGCTTCGATCACGGGCACCGGGCCGCCGTTGGCGATCATGCTGTAGCCGACATAGCCGAGCGTCAGCAGGCCGCAACCGGTCATCAACAAATAACGCGGATTGACCCGATCTATGAGGATGCCGACGAAGGGCGAGATGGTCGCGGTCAGCGCAAAGTTCAGAAAGTCGCGGAATTTGAAATCGCCGCGCGACCAGCCGAATTCATCGAGCAGCGACGGATCGAAGATGGTGATGCCGGTGGCGGTCATGCCGTTCGACAAGAAGAGCGCGAGCATGCCCATGACGGCCACGGCCCACGGGTAGTATTTGGGCGCTTCGCGCCCGACGTTTTGCTGGTTTATGATGCGACGCCCCCTGCAACCGAACCCTTTGCTCGACCCCTTTGATCGATGATACACGGCGCACCCTCGTCAGCGCTGCGATCGTGCCAAAATGCGGGGCATGAGCCCGTACTCGAATGCCGGGCTGCGCGCCCTCGATCTCGCGCACGTCTGGCACCCCTGCACGCAAATGAAGGACCACGAGTCGACCATGCCGCTCGTGCCCATCCGCTCGGGTGCAGGTGTCTGGCTCGAAGATCCCGACGGGCATCGTTACCTCGATGCCATCAGTTCGTGGTGGGTCAATCTATGGGGACATGCCCATCCGCGCATCAACGCAGCGGTACAGGAGCAATTGCACCGGCTGCCGCACGTGATGTTCGCCGGCTTCACCCACGAACCGGCTGCGCGCCTCGCTGCAGAACTCACGGCGCTGGCACCCACTGGACTCAACCGTTGTTTCTTTGCCGATAGCGGTTCAGCCTCGATCGAGGTCGCGGTCAAGATGAGTTTTCACTACTGGCAAAACGTCGGCCGTACCGGCAAGACGCGCTTCGTCACGCTCGCCAACAGCTATCACGGCGAAACGTTGGGCGCGCTCGCCGTCGGCAGTGTCGAGCTCTACAAGGCGATCTACCGCCCGCTGCTCATGGATGTCATCACCGTGGCATCGCCTGATGCCTCGAACGGCGAGCCGGGCGAGACCGCAGACGATGTCGCAAGGCGGCGTGCGGCAGAGTTCGAGGCCGTGCTCGCCGAGCAGGCGGACAGCATCGCCGCGGTGATCCTCGAACCGCTCGTGCAGTGCGCGGGCAATATGCGCATGTACGATCCACTTTATCTGCGACTCGTGCGCGAAGCCTGCGATCGCCATGCGGTGCATTTGATCGCGGATGAAATCGCCGTCGGTTTTGGTCGCACGGGCACGCTCTTCGCTTGCGAGCAGGCTGGTATCACGCCTGATTTTCTTTGTTTGTCGAAGGGACTCACTGCCGGCTATCTGCCGATGTCGGTAGTACTGACGCGCGAGTCGATCTATGCGGCTTTTTATGACGAATACATCAAGCTCAACGCTTTTCTGCATTCGCACAGCTACTCGGGAAATCCGCTGGCCTGCGCAGCGGCACTGGCTTCGCTCGAGCTGTTTCGCGAGCGCGATGCGCTGGTCGCCAATCAGACGCTGGCAGCGCATCTCGGCGCAGCGACCCACAGTGCTTTTTCGGCTCATCCGCACGTAGCGGAGATCAGGCAGTGCGGCATGATCGTCGCCGTGGAATTCGTCCGCGATCGGCAAGCGCGGCAAAACTTTGACTGGCGCGAACGCCGGCACCTGCACATCTATCGGCATGCGCTGAAACGCGGTGTGTTGCTGCGCCCGTTGGGCAACGTCATTTATTTCATGCCGCCTTACGTGATCACCCCCGCCGAGATCGATCTCATGGTCACCGTGGCGCGCGAGGGGCTCGACCTCGCCGTGAGCGCGGCGGTATGAGGGATATTCGCGTTTATCTCGAAGCCCCTCTCGCGAGTGCGCTGGTGAGCGCGCGCAAACTCGCCCTGCCGGCGCCCGCTGCACAGCATGTGCTCAAAGTTTTGCGCCTGCGCAGCGGCGCCGCGATCACGATCTTTGATGGTCAGGGCGGTGAGTATCGCGCCCGGCTCGAACTCGCCGGCCGCGGCGAAGCCTGGGTCGAGCTCGCTGCGCACCTGCCTATCGAACGCGAATCGCCGCTGCACATCACGCTGCTGCAGGGCCTCGCCCGCGGTGAGCGCATGGATTGGGTGATGCAGAAGGCGACCGAGCTCGGCGTGCAGCGCATCGTACCGGTCAGCACAGCGCGCAGCGTGGTGCAACTCGATGCCGACCGCGACGACAAGCGTAGCGCCCATTGGCGAGCCGTGGCTGCTGCAGCCTGCGAGCAATGCGGACGCAATACGCTGCCGACCATCGACCCACCCCTGAAGCTGGCTGCCGCATTACAGGCTGTCGCCCACCCGACCCTGCGCCTGGTACTGAACCCGGAATCAGCGGTGACCTTGGGAGCCGCGGTCGGATCGCAGGCCGCGGTGAATCGGCCCATTGCGCTGCTCGTGGGACCCGAAGGGGGGCTCGACGACAACGAACTCGCGCTGGCTGAGCACAGCGGCTTTCAGGGCGTTCGGCTCGGACCGCGGATCTTGCGTACCGAAACTGCGGGGATTGCGGCGCTCGCCGCACTACAATGTCTCGCAGGAGATTTGGCATGACATCCGGACCGACGCTCGCCGTGGTGATGGATCCGATCGCGGACATCAAGTTCGCGAAGGACTCAACGCTCGCAATGCTGTGGGCTGCAGCGGCCGACGGCTTTGACCTGCTTTATTTCGAGCTCAGGGACCTGTGGTTGCGCGACGGCGTCGCCTGCGGTCGCGCTCGCCCGCTCAAAGTATTCAAGGATCCTGCGCATTGGTATGAGCTCGGCGAGTCGCGCACAGTTCGTCTCGGCGACATCGACGTCATCTTGATGCGCAAAGACCCGCCGTTCGACACCGAATATATTTACAGCACCTATATTCTCGAGCGCGCCGAGGATCAGGGCGCGATGGTGGTCAATCGTCCGCGCGGCCTGCGCGACATGAACGAGAAGGTCTGTACCGCGTGGTTCCCGCAATGTTGCGCGGCGACCTTGATCACCCGCGACATGGCGGATATGCACGCCTTCTTGGGCGAGCACGAAAAAATCGTCTGCAAACCACTGCATGGCATGGGCGGTCGCTCGATTTTCGTGATCGAGCGCGGCGACAAGAACGCCAACGTGATCTTCGAAACCCTCACCGATTACGGCTCGCACTTTGCAATCGTGCAGCGCTACCTGCCAGAAATCGTCACCGGTGGCGATTCGCGCGTGCTGCTGGTCGATGGCGAGCCCATGCCGTTCGCTCTCGCGCGCATCCCGAGCAGCAGCGACAATCGCGGTAATCTTGCGGCGGGCGCAACTGGCGTCGGCCGTCCACTCACCGAGCGCGATCGTTTTCTTGCCGTACAGATTGGTCCGCAACTCGCCGCACAGGGTATGCTGTTCGTCGGTCTCGATGTGATCGGCGATTACGTCACCGAAATCAACGTCACGAGCCCCACGGGCATCCGCGAACTCGACAAACAATTCGGTATCGATATCGCCGGTGCGCTGATCGCTGCAATCCGCCGGCGGCTCGCAGCAGCAAGCACACAGGCGGCCAACCGAGGGGCAACATGATGAGCGACGGCAGCAGTCTGACCAATCAGCTGTTGGTGGCGATGCCCTCGCTCGCCGACCCCGAGTTCTCGCAAACCGTGACGCTGGTCTGCGAGCACAGTCGCGAGCGTGGCGCGCTCGGCATCGTGATCAACAAGCCGCTGTCGATGACGCTGGGCGAAATCTTTGAACAAATGAAACTCGAGGCCAGTGATGTCGAAGTCGCCGCGCGCACCGTGCTGCGCGGCGGTCCGGTGCATCGTGATCGCGGTTTCGTGTTGCACAGACCAGGCGGTCGCTGGGATTCTTCGCACGCTGTATCCGAGCAGATCCACGTCACCACCTCACGCGACGTGCTCGCTGCCATGGCCCGCGGCGAGGGCCCACCCGACGCCTTCATCGCGCTCGGCTACGCGGGCTGGGAGGTCGGTCAGCTCGAACAGGAAATGCGCGATAACGCCTGGATCTCGTTGCCCGTCGATGAGCGCATTCTCTTCGACATGCCGTTCGAGGATCGCTGGCATGCCGTTTGGCGGCAACTCGGCATCGATATCGGCCGCATGAGTCATGTCGCAGGGCACGCCTGAACAGGGGTTCCGCATTCCCGAGGTCGTGCTAGCCTTCGATTTCGGGATGCGGCGCATTGGCATCGCGGTCGGCGATACGCTGACCCGCACTGCGCGCCCGCTTGCAGCGCTGTCGCGCAACTCGCCGGCTCTCAGCGAGACCGAATGGCGCGCGCTCGAAGCGGAAGCCATCAAAACCGGCGCGCGGCAACTTGTGGTCGGCTGCCCATATAATGTCGACGGGTCATCGAGCGTGATGACCGAGCGCGCGACGGCCTTTGCCAAAACGCTCGGCAGCAGACTCAAGTTACCCGTGCACATGGTTGATGAGCGCTACTCCTCGCTCGAGGCCGAGGCGACGCTGCGGGATCAGCGCAGCGCCGGCGAGCGCAAGCGCTATGAACGGGCCGCGATCGACAGCGCTGCGGCTACCGTGATTCTCGAACGCTGGCTTGGCGGCGAATGACGCTGCAAGTCGATACTGCAGGACGCAACCGCTGAACATGGTCGACACCAAGCATCCATCGCCGGTCACGCAACTGCGCGCAGACGGCTCTTTGCGTCACCTGCTCGCGCTTGAAGGATTACCGCAGCCCCTGCTCTCGCGACTGCTCGAACGCGCCCAGCATTTTTCGACTCCAGCCTCGGCGCCAGCCGCCCGCAGTACCGCGCTTGCCGGTAAAACCGTGGCCGTGATGTTTGCCGAGCCCTCGACGCGTACGCGGGTCTCTTTTGAACTCGCCGCACATCGACTCGGCGCCGATGTGGTCAACATCGAAGTGCAGTTGTCGTCGCGACTGAAGGGAGAGAGCGTGCTCGATACCGTAGCCACGCTCGAGTCGATGCAAGTCGACGCCTTCGTCTTGCGCGATGCCGACGCCTCGGTCCCCGATTTGGTGGCACGGCATGTCGGTGATCGGGTGAGCGTGTTGTCGGGTGGCGCCGGCGGGTACTCGCATCCGACGCAGGGTCTGCTCGATGCGCTGACCGTGCGCCAACACAAAGGTCGAATCGAGGGTTTGCGCATCGCCATCGTCGGCGATATTTGCCACTCACGCGTCGCGCGCTCCGCGTGGCAAGCCTTTGCAGCCTTCGGTGCCGGCGAAATTCGTATCGTTGCACCCCCTGCACTCATGCCTGACGCCAAAGAATTCGCTGGTTGTCTGCGCCACGGCTCACTCGAGTCGGGCATCGCCGACTGCGATGTCGTCATGATGCTGCGTATCCAAAAAGAACGGATGAGCGCCGCGGCCATTCCCGATGAAGCCAGTTATTTCGCCGAATGGGGGCTGACGCAGCAACGACTGCGCAGCGCCAGCCGCGACGCCATCGTCATGCATCCGCAGCCGATGAACCGCGGCGTGGAAATTGCTTCGGATGTTGCCGATGGCGCGCAATCGGTGATTCGCGATCAGGTCCGCAACGGCGTCGCCGTGCGCATGGCCGTGCTCGAAGAAACTTTGCGCGGAGTGCATTCATGACGGTCACGACCCACCCCGTACACCGCGGCAGCATCTGCCTCGAGGATGGCAAGATCCTCGCGCAGCAAGCCTTTGCCGGCGAGCAGTACATCGTGCGTATCGAGGCGCTTAAGTGCGCGGCGCGCGCGCAGCCCGGCAGTTTTGCGCATCTTTCGGTCGACGATGACATTCCGATGCGCCGGCCGCTGTCGATCATGCGCGTCGATGCGCAGGCCGGCTGGATCGAAATTCTCTACAAGATCGTCGGCCCGGGTCTGGCGGCGCTCGCGCGGCGGCGGGTCGGTGAGGTGCTCTCGGTGCTCGGGCCTATCGGGCGCGGCTTCGAGCCTACACCCAGCAAACCGCGACCGCTGTTGATCGGTGGCGGGGTCGGTATTCCGCCGATGGTGTTTCTCGCCGAGACGCTCAGCACCGATACATGCGCCCACTGGCAGCCGCTCGTCCTGATGGGTTCGGAGATTCCGTTTCCGTTCCCGAGCCGACCGTCGACGATTTTGGTGCCTGGCATTCCTCATGGCGTGATCGCCGCGATGCCGCTACTCGATGCTTGGGGCATACCCTCCAGGCTCGCGAGTCGCAGCGGCTTCCCTGGGTGTTTCGATGGCTTCGTCACCGAACTTGCCGCGGCTTGGCTGACCTCACTCGATGACGCAGCCCGTACCGAAGTCGAAATCTTTGCCTGCGGCCCGACGCCGATGCTCGAAGCCATGGCCAAGCTTGCGGCGCGCTTCGGCCTGCCCTGCCAGGTATCGCTCGAAGAATTCATGGCCTGTGCCGTCGGTGGCTGCGCCGGCTGCGCGGTGCGCGTGAAAACCCCCGCTGGCCCGGCCATGAAGCGGGTCTGCATCGACGGCCCCGTGTTCGACGGTTACACCGTCTTCGACGTTTGAGCT
>VGUP01000043.1 GCA_016874175.1 Gammaproteobacteria bacterium
CGTCGCGACCCGAGTCTCGCTGCGCCGCAGCGCCAGGCAGCGTTTGATCTGGCTCGCCCCGTCGCGGGTCGCCCTTTGGCGGCGGCCGTCAAAAACGAGGCAGGTGGTGCGTCGGTCGTGATCGTCGAAGAGTCGCGCCCAGTTGCGGGTGGCGTCGACTCAGCCCTCAAGGATTTGCGCATGCAGAGCCAGCAGGTGGGCACTGCGCAAAGCATGCTCGGGGCCTATCTTCGCGATATGCGTGCGAAGGCCGAGGTGACCAAGCACCCCGAAGTCTTCACCAATTGATCGCGTAGCGTCAGTCGAGCTCAGGAACCCCTCAATGGAATCTCAATCGCTGCTGCGCGTGTTCATCGGCTATGACCCGGTGGAGACCGTCGCCTGGCACACCTTTGCCCACTCGATCCTGCGACAGAGCAGCATCCCGGTGGCGCTCGTGCCCGTGAATATCCGCAATCTAGGGGGCATCTTCACGCGGCCGCGAGATGCCAAGCAGTCGAATGCGTTTTCGTTTACGCGTTTTCTGGTGCCACACCTGAGCGGCTACACCGGGCTCAGTGTTTTCTTTGATTGCGACATGTTATTGCGGTGTGATATCGCTGAACTGCTCGAAGTGCCGAAGCAACAGCCCGGCAAGGCGGTGTATGTGGTCAAGCACGACTACCAACCGCGCGATGACATCAAGTATCTCAATACAATTCAGTACCGCTACCCGCGCAAGAACTGGTCATCAGTCGTACTGTGGGACTGCGGTCATCCCTCGAACCGCGCCGTGACCCCGCACTATGTCAACACCACCGAAGCCTTGACTCTGCATCGATTTCTTTGGTTGAAAGACGAAGAAATCGGTGAGCTCAACGTACGCTGGAACTGGCTGGTCGGCGAGTACGACGAGCCGCCCGCCGACGTGAAGAACGTCCACTGGACGATCGGCGGCCCCTACTTCACTGAGTTCAGTAAGGCGGACTTTTCTGGCGAGTGGTTTGCGGAGCGAGAGCGGATGACTCACGTCCTGCAGCGGGATGACGTCCAGACCAAAGGAAAGTAGCCCGGCATGACCATCCTCGTCACCGGCGGTGCGGGCTTCATCGGCAGCAACTTTGTCCTCGAGTGGTTCAAGGACGCAGCGACGAGTGACGAGGCCGTGGTGAATCTAGATGCGCTTACCTACGCGGGCAACGCTGAGAATCTCTCGGCGCTCTCGGGTGATGCCCGGCATATCTTTGTTCGTGGCGATATCTGCGAGCGTGCGCTGCTCGATCATTTGCTGAGCGAGCACCGGCCGCGGGCGATCGTGCACTTTGCGGCCGAGAGCCATGTCGATCGCAGCATCCATGGGCCGGGCGTCTTCATCAAGACCAACGTCGAGGGTACTTTCACCCTGCTCGAGGCGGCGCGCGACTATTGGAATACTTTGGGTGGGGACGACAAGGCGAAGTTCCGGTTTCACCATGTGAGCACCGATGAGGTCTACGGCAGTCTCAAGCCCGCCGACCCCCCCTTCGCCGAGACCCACCCTTACGAGCCCAACAGCCCTTACTCGGCGAGCAAGGCGGCGAGCGATCATCTGGTGCGCGCTTGGCACCACACCTATGACCTGCCCGTGGTGACCACCAATTGCTCGAACAACTACGGGCCGTATCACTTCCCCGAAAAGCTGATTCCATTGATGATCGTCAACGCGCTTGCCGGTAAGCCGCTGCCGGTTTACGGCGATGGGCAACAAATCCGCGACTGGCTCTATGTCACGGACCATTGCAGTGCCATTCGCGCCGTGCTCGCGCGCGGTCGGCTCGGCGAGACCTACAACGTCGGTGGCTGGAACGAAAAAGCCAACATCGACATCGCGCGCACGATTTGCGTGTTGCTCGATGAATTGCGGCCTGACGCCGCAGGGTCGTACACGCGGCTCATTACTTACGTCAAAGATCGACCTGGCCACGATCGACGCTATGCCATCGATGCGCGCAAGATCGAGCGGGAACTCGGTTGGCGTCCCGCCGAAACGTTTGAGACGGGCATACGCAAGACGGTTGCTTGGTATCTCGAGCACAGCGACTGGGTCGGTCGCGTACAGAGCGGTGCCTACCGCGAGTGGCTCGCCAAGAATTACGAGATCCGCCAGTGAAAATCCTGCTGCTCGGTTGTAACGGGCAGGTGGGTTGGGAGCTGCAGCGCAGCCTGCAGCCGCTAGGCGAGGTGATCGCTTGCGATTTCGACTCCGCAGCCGATCGTCGCGCCGATTTTACGCAACCCGCGAGTGTTGCGGCACTCGTCGATCGCGTGCGGCCGCAAGTCATCGTAAACTCGGCCGCGCATACGGCGGTCGATAAAGCCGAGACCGAGGTCGAACTTGCGCGCGTGATCAATGCCACAACGGTGGGCGCTGTGGCGCAGCGCGCGGCGGCTTTGGGCGCGCTGCTCGTGCACTACAGCACCGATTATGTTTATGACGGCAGCGGTCATTCGCTGCGCGATGAGGCATCGCCGACCGGGCCGCTCTCGGTGTACGGACGCACCAAGCTCGAGGGCGAGGAGCTCGTGCGGGCGAGCGGCTGTCGGCATGTGATTTCGCGCACGAGTTGGGTTTACGCGGCGCGCGGCAATAACTTCATCAAGACCATGCTGCGTCTGGCCGCAGAGCGCGAGAGCCTCAGCGTCATCGACGATCAAATTGGTGCGCCCACCGGGGCCGATCTGCTCGCCGATGTTACGGCACTGGTGATCGCAAGAATCGCGTCGAACGCCGACCACGGACGGCATCTTGACGGCACCTATCACTGCGTCGCTGCGGGCGAGACGAGCTGGTTCGACTATGCGCGCTTTGTCATCGATTGGGCGCGCGTCAATGGACAGTCTGTGAAGGTGGCGCCCGACGCCATTCGCGCGGTGCCGACCTCGGCCTATCCAACACCTGCGGCACGACCCTTGAACTCTCGGCTCTCGACCGCCAAGCTGCGAACGGCGTTTTCTTTGAACCTGCCGGATTGGCGGGTGGGGGTTGAGCGTATGCTGCGCGAGACCTGTGGCCAGTGAGATCAAAAACATGATCCGTAAAGGTATTATTTTGGCGGGCGGCTCGGGGACGCGACTGCACCCGGCAACCCTCGCGGTGAGCAAACAGCTGCTACCGGTCTACGACAAGCCCATGGTGTATTACCCGCTCAGCACGCTGATGCTGGCCGGTATCCGCGACATTCTCGTCATCAGCACACCGCAAGACACGCCACGTCTCGAGGCACTGCTGGGTGATGGTTCGCGTTGGGGAATCAATCTTTCCTATTGCGTGCAGCCGAGTCCCGACGGGCTGGCGCAGGCTTTCATCCTCGGCCGCAGTTTTGTGGGCCAGAATCCGAGCGCGCTCGTGCTCGGCGACAATATTTTTTATGGCCACGATCTGCAGCATATGGTGCAGCGCGCGAACTCACGCACCGCAGGGGCCACGGTGTTTGCGTACCACGTGCACGATCCCGAGCGTTATGGTGTGGTCGAGTTCGACAACGACCGGCGCGCACTCAGTATCGAAGAAAAGCCCAAGGCGCCGAAGAGCAACTATGCCGTCACTGGACTTTATTTTTACGATGAGCAGGTCTGCGATATCGCGGCCTCGATCAAGCCCTCTGCTCGCGGCGAGCTCGAAATCACGACCGTGAACGCGCGCTATCTCGAACAGCAGCAGCTCAGCGTGGGAATCATGGGACGTGGCTACGCCTGGCTCGATACCGGTACGCACGACAGCCTGCTCGAGGCGGGGCAGTTCATCGCCACACTCGAAAAACGCCAGGGTCTGAAGGTTGCTTGCCCCGAAGAAATCGCCTTTCGGTCCGGCTGGATCACCGCCGCGGAGCTCGAGCGCCAAGCGCAGCCGCTGCTGAAGAACGGTTACGGTCAGTATCTGCTGCAGGTGTTGCGCGAGAAGGTGTTCTGATGGCGTTTACTCGCAAAGCCATCCCGGACGTCGTGCTCTTCGAACCGCGTGTCTTTGGTGACGAGCGCGGTTTTTTCTTCGAAAGCTTCAATGAATGTGAGTTCATCGAGGCTGTGGGTAGCGCCGCGGGTAGTAAGGTGTCGTTCGTCCAAGACAACCACTCGCGCTCGCGCCAGGGGGTCCTGCGCGGTTTGCACTATCAGCTGCCACCCCATACGCAGGGCAAGCTGGTTCGCGTGACCGCGGGCGAGGTTTTTGATGTAGCGGTGGACATCCGCAAAGGCTCACCGACCTTTGGACAATGGGTGGGCGAGATTCTCTCCGAAAGCAACAAGCGGCAGTTATGGATTCCGCCGGGTTTTGCTCACGGCTTCGTCACCTTGAGCGACAGCGCAGATTTTTTGTACAAGACGACGGACTTTTACGCGCCCGCCGCCGAGCGCTGCATCATGTGGAATGATCCGCAGATCGGCATCCGCTGGCCTTTGACGGTGGCGCCACAGGTGTCGGCGAAGGACGCGCAGGGCCTGCCGTTTGCGCAGGCCGATCTATTCGTCTGACGGAAAGCTCATCCCGACGGTGCTGAAGCCGCCATCCACGTAGAGGATTTCGCCGGTGATGCCGGCCGCGAGATCCGAACAAAGAAATGCCGCGGCGTTGCCGACATCTTCTTGCGTGACATTACGACGGAGCGGGGCGACCTCGGCAACCCGCGCGAGCATTTTGCGAAAACCGCCGATACCCGCCGCCGCCAGCGTCTTGATGGGGCCCGCAGAAATCCCGTTCACGCGAATGCCCTGCGGTCCAAGATCCGCAGCCAAAAAGCGCACGTTGGCTTCGAGACTCGCTTTGGCGAGCCCCATGACGTTATAGCTCGGGATGGCGCGCACCGCGCCGAGGTAGGAGAGCGTGAGGATCGCGCCCTGTCGACCTTGCATCAGCGGCGCGGCCCCGCGAGCGAGCGCGGTCAGGCTGTAGCTGGAGACATCGTGTGCCACGGCGAAGGCTTCCCGCGAGGTGCTTTGGGTGAATCCGCCCGCGAGCGCTTCGCGCGGCGCGAAGGCGACGGCGTGGATCACGATGTCGAGCCGTCCCCAGTCACGCTGGAGCGTCTCGAACACCGCGTCGATTTGTGTATCGACCGTGACATCGAGCGGCAGGATAATCTTTGAGTCAATGGACGTAGCGAGTGTGTCCACCCGCTCCTTGAGTTTTTCGTTGGCGTAAGTGAAGGCGAGTTCCGCCCCTTCGCGGTGCATGGCCTCGGCGATACCCCAGGCGATCGATCGGTCACTCGCTACACCCACAATCAGGGCGCGTTTGCCGCTCAAAAATCCCATGGCTTTACTCCTGAGTGCGGATGATGAGCCGCTGACCGATACGCAGCACGCGGTTGGCGGAGATGTCGTTCCAACGAATGAGCTGCGCGATGCTGACGCCATAGCGCTTTGCAATGCTCGAGAGCGTCTCGCCGCTGCGCACGCGATGCGTGACGCGTTTACTCGCGCTGGCGCTGGCGCGCGAACCGCTCGTGCCGCTGGCATTCCCTAAGGCATTACCCGAGACGATCAGACGTTCACCGGGCACGATCTTGTCGCCTGGCCGCTTGCCATTGAGCCGCATGAGGGTGCGCGGGTCCGTATTATTGCGGCGCGCAATCGCCCAGATCGACTCGCCGCGCCGCACCACATGCACTTCGGGCCGACCGCGCTTCTTGCGGGTGGCGGGCGCTGGGCCATCGACTTGGGCTGCCGCGCGCAGCACTTTGGTGGGTAGCTGGGTGGTGCCCGAGGGCACACGTAAATCCATACCGGGCTCGATGCGCGAATCTTTGAGCCCGTTCAACATGCGGATCGTCATCACATTGGTGTTGTAGCGCGTCGCAAGTTCCGTGAGTGTTTCTTCGCCCTGTACCACATGGTGATTGACGCGCAGCATCTCGTCGGCGGTGAGCTGCGTCACGTTCTGGCTGAAGAGCTCCGCCGAATCCATCGGCAACAACAGCGCGTGCGGACCTTCGGGCGGCGTCGCCCAGCGGTGAAACGCCGGGTTGAGCTCCGAAAGTTCTTCGTGACTCAGACCCGCAAGATCAGCCGCGAGTCGCAAATCGATCTGCGAGCCCACCACCACCTTGGTGAAATACGGCTCGTTCGGGATCGGGCTGAATTCGATGCCAAGCGCCGCCGGGTCGGCGACCAGGCGCTTCATCGCCAGAAGCTTAGGGACATAGGCACGCGTTTCGCCGGGCAGCCGCAGATCCCAAAATTCGATCCCGCGGCCTTCGGCCTGATTGCGGGCTACGGCACGCGCCACGCAGCGCTCGCCGCAGTTGTAGCCGGCAACCGCGAGCAGCCAGTCCCCCTGAAACTCGTCATGCAAAAACTGCAGGTAATCGAGCGCAGCGCGCGTCGACTCGATCACATCGCGCCGGCCGTCGTACCACCAGTTTTGTGGCAGGCCAAAACGATTGCCGGTATCGGGAATGAACTGCCAAAGTCCCGAAGCGCGTGCCTTCGAATAGGCGAAGGGCTCGAACGCACTCTCGATCACCGGCAAGAGCGCCAGTTCCATCGGCATGCCGCGGCGCTCGACCTCTTCGACGATGTAGTGCATGTAGAGCGCCGCACGGCCGAACACCCGATCAAGGTATTCAGGGTTGCGCTCGTACCACGCGAGTTGCACGTCGATCGCCGAGCGCTCGACATCGGGCAGCTTGAAGCCGACCCGAATGCGATCCATGAGATCGGTCCGCGGGGCCTCGCTGGTCCACGACAACTGCTCGGCCGGGATATCGGCGGGCGGCAAGCGGATGAGTTTCGAGGGGGCGGGCGCCGCCACATCCGCATCGGCCGCCGAGCCCGGGGGCGGGGCGGGCGGTTTGCGCTCCGCACGTACGGCAGGGGCGGGGGGCGCAGGCTTGGCCGGTGAGAGCACCGGACGCGGCGGCGGGGTCGGGAAATAGGGCTCTGTCAGCGAAGCGCAGCCGCCAAGAAACAGCAGCGCGACGAGTCCGACCCCACGGAAAATTGTGCTCAGCATCGGGCGCGTATTTAACCGGCAAGTGCCCAAAATTGCTATCGTTTATTCCCATGACTTCCGCCCTCGCCGAATGGTTCAGTGGCCCGCGCGGCGCAGCCCTGCTCGCGCTCGAATCCGCCCTCGTCGGCGAGACGCTCGAGGACTGTTTTGGTTGGGAGATGCTGCAGGTCGGTGCCTGGGGCGAGGGGCGCGGTTTGCTGCGTGGGGCGCGCACGCGCTCGCAGGCGCTTGCGGCCAGCAGCAGCGTTAACGGCTGCGATTTCGTGAGCCGACTCTCGCAGTTGCCGATCGCGAGCGATTCGGTCGACACCGTCCTGCTGCCGCACACCCTCGAGTTCGAATCCGATCCGTACTCCGTGTTGCGCGAGGCCGATCGCGTGCTCGCGGGCGATGGCAAGCTCATCATCCTCGCCTTCGCACCCTTCAGTCCCTGGGGTCTGCGCGCCGCCACCACGCGTGCGGGGTATCCGCCGGGGCTCAGGCGGCTGATCTCCGAGCGCCGCTTGCGCGATTGGCTGCGGCTGCTGGGCTATGACATCGGCGAGCCGCGCCGTTATCTGCACGAGCTGCCGTGGGGCGAGCCCGCGACCGTCACGGGACGCATTCGAAGATCGTGGTGGTATCCGCTGCCGGGTGGCGCCGTGGTGATCAAAGCCCGCAAGCGCCTGCACTCGCTGACGCCGCTGCGGCCGCGCCTGCGCGAGCGGGCGACGCGGGTACTCGGCGGTCTCACCGAGCCGTCGTCGGCGAATCGGCGCCCGCCTTGAGGGCGCAAATTCGGTGAAAGTCCAGGCATGAAAGTCGAGGTGTATTCAGATGGCGCCTGCCGCGGTAATCCAGGCCCCGGCGGCTGGGCGGCGACGCTGCAGTACGGCGACCATTTTCGCGAACTTTCGGGTGCTGAGGCCGCGACCACCAACAACCGCATGGAACTCATGGCGGTGATTTCGGCGCTCGAAGCACTCACGCGCCCGATGCAGGTTCTGGTGCATACCGATTCCGAGTATGTGCGGCGGGGCATTACCGAATGGCTCGCGTCTTGGAAGGCGCGCGATTGGCGCACGGCCGATAAAAAGCCGGTCAAAAATCGTGATCTTTGGGAGCGCCTCGATGCCGCCGCTTCGCGTCATGAGGTCGAGTGGCGCTGGGTGAAGGGCCACTCGGGCGTGCCCGGCAATGAACGCGTCGATCAGCTCGCCAATGCCGCCATCGATGCTCTGCGCGATGGCACCCCGGTCGGCTAGAATCCGCGCCCATGCGACAGATCGTGCTCGACACTGAAACGACCGGCCTCGAGGTGACCCACGGCCATCGCATCATCGAGATCGGCTGCGTTGAGCTCGTGGCGCGACGCCCGACGGGGCGTCACTTTCATCGCTACCTCAACCCCGAGCGCGAAGTCGACGAGGGGGCGACCGCGGTACACGGCCTCACCCTCGACAAACTGCGTCGCGAGCCGACCTTCGCCGTGATCGCCGCCGAGTTTTTGGCGTTCATCGAAGGTGCCGAGCTGATCATCCATAACGCAGCCTTCGACGTCGGGTTTTTGAACGCCGAGATTGCGCGACTGCCGGGTGAGCAGGCGACGATCGAGAGTTCGCGTCGCGTGCTCGATACGCTCGCGCTCGCGCGCGAGCTGCACCCGGGACAAAGAAATAATCTCGATGCGCTCTGCAAGCGCTATGGCATCGACAACTCCAAGCGCGAGTTGCACGGCGCGCTGCTCGATGCGCGGATCCTGGCGGATGTGTATCTCGCGATGACGGGCGGGCAGAGTGCCTTGCAGTGGGGCGAGACGAGCCACAAGACGTCGCGCATCGGCGAAACTTCGCAGCGTTGGGTGCGCAGGGAAGGCGCAACGCTCAAAGTCATTCAGGCGAATGCCGTCGAGCTCGCGGCGCACGAGGCCATGCTCGCCAAGTTTGCGCAAAATTCTTCGAGCGAAGACCGTAGATGACCCTCAAGTCAGTACGAATCGGTGTCGTGGGCCTCGGTTATGTGGGCCTGCCGCTTGCTGTCGAGTTTGGCAAGCGGTACCGCACGGTCGGCTTCGACATCAACCCGAGCCGCGTTCGGGAACTTGCGCGCGGCCGGGACTCCACGCTCGAGGTGTCGCGTACCGAGCTCAAGGAGGCGAAGCATCTCAGTTACTCGAGCGAGCTCGCCTATATTCGGCGGTGCAACGTGTATATCGTCACCGTGCCGACGCCCATCGACAAATACAACCGACCCGATCTCACGCCGCTCGAAAAGTCGAGCGCCAGTGTCGGCAAGGTGCTCAAGAAGGGCGACATCGTGATTTACGAGTCGACGGTCTATCCGGGTTGCACCGAAGAAATTTGCGTACCCATTCTCGAGCGTGTGTCCGGACTGCGTTTCAACAAAGATTTCTTTGTGGGCTACAGCCCTGAGCGCATCAATCCGGGTGACAAGAACCACCGCCTGACTACCATCAAGAAGGTGACCGCCGGCTCGACACCGGCGATCGCCGAGGTGGTCGATGCGCTCTATGCCTCGATCGTGACTGCAGGCACACACAAAGCCTCCTCGCTGCGCGTCGCCGAAGCGGCCAAGGTGATCGAAAATACGCAGCGCGACGTCAACATTGCGCTGATCAATGAACTCGCGCTCATCTTCAATCGGCTCGGTATCGACACCGAAGAGGTGTTGCTTGCCGCCGGCACCAAGTGGAACTTTCTGCCCTTCCGGCCGGGTCTCGTCGGCGGGCATTGTATCGGTGTAGATCCGTACTATCTGACCCACAAGGCGCAGGAGATCGGTTACCACCCCGAGATGATCCTCGCGGGTCGACGCATCAACGACAACATGCCGTTGTACGTCGCCAGCGAAGTGGTGCGTCTCATGAATACCAAAAAAATTCATGTCAAGGGTGCGCGGGTCTTGGTGCTCGGCATGACCTTCAAAGAAAACTGCCCGGATATCCGCAATTCCAAGGTTGCGGATGTGATCAAGGAGCTGGGCAAATACGGCGCTTCGGTCGAGGTTCACGATCCTTGGGCGAGCCCCGCGGAGACGCGTCACGAATATGGCATCAAACTCGTTCCCGGACTGCGCCGCCGCCGGTACGATGCCGTAGTCGTGGCGGTTGCGCATAATGAGTTCAAGAAACTTGGCATGCGCGGCATCCGTGCGCTCTGCAAGTCGCGGCATGTGGTCTACGACATCAAGCAGGTGTTTTCGGCGCGGCAAACGGACGGTCGATTGTGAAGATTCTCGTTACGGGTGCGGCCGGGTTCATCGGCTCTCATGTCACCCGCAGGCTGATTGCCGATGGGCACGAGGTGGTCGGGATCGACAACCTCAATGATTACTACGACGTCAATCTCAAACTCGCGCGGCTCGCGCTGCTAGAGCCTTTGTCGGGGTTCAGTTTTCACAAACTCGATCTCATCGATCGTGAGGGCATGTCCGCCCTGTTCGCCGCCGGCAAGTTTGAGCGCGTCATTCATCTCGCTGCGCAGGCGGGTGTTCGTTATTCTTTGACAAATCCGCATACCTACATCGATAGCAACGTGACCGGTACCCTCAACGTTCTCGAGGGCTGCCGTCATCACGGCGTACAGCATCTGGTGTTCGCGTCGACGAGCTCGGTGTATGGCATGAACACCAACATGCCGTTCTCGCCCCATCGAGGGGTCGATCATCCGCTCTCGCTTTATGCCTCGACGAAGCGAGCGGGGGAACTGATGGCGCACAACTATGCGGCCCTGTTCGGTTTGCCGGTGACAGCGCTGCGGTTTTTCACCGTGTACGGCCCGTGGGGGCGACCGGACATGGCGCTCTTTCTCTTTACGCGCAACATCCTTGCAGGCAAGCCGATCGACGTCTTCAACAACGGTCATCACAAACGTGACTTCACGTTTGTGGCCGATATCGCCGAGGGCGTGGTCAGGGCTTGCTACCAGATCGCCTCGCCCAACGCAGAGTGGGACGGCAATCACCCGGATCCGGCCACCAGCAAGGCGCCGTTTCGCATTTACAACATTGGCAATAACGCGCCGGTCGACCTCAGTCGTTACATCGAGGTGCTCGAAGACGCTCTTGGCATCAAGGCCGAGCGCAACCTGCTGCCCATGCAGTTGGGTGATGTTCCGGATACTTATGCGGACGTCGAAGATCTGATGCGCGACGTGGGCTACAAGCCGGCCACCCCGGTGGAGCAGGGGGTCAGGGCATTCGTCGAGTGGTATCGAGGGTATTACCGCGACTCGCGTATACTTTCCGCCTGATAAGTAAAGGCCTTGGCGCGGGGAAACCGTAGGATGCGTATCGCTCGCCTGATGATGGGTTCGCTGGTTTCGTGCTGGTTGACCCTCGCCGCTCTGCCTTCGGGCAGCCAAGTGCCCTCGGCTCAGCAACTCGAATTGCTTCGGACACTAAGTCCTTCAGACCGCCAACAGCTGATGGACCAACTGAGTGGTGGTAACGCCCAGGACGATCAGGCTTCGAAAGCACCTGCGCCCGATACGGACGACGAGCGATCGACCCGTAACGCAGAGGAATCGAATCCGATCCAAAAAGATGATCGTTTGACCGCTGGCGACTCGGTGTTGGTCACCATCGACTACATCAAAGATAGTCCGGCTCGAACGCAATTTGTAGGCGAGGGAATACCACCCATTTTCGTACCGGGCGAATCGGCTCCGGTTTACTCTGCGGATGAACAGCAGCGACTCGGCAAAGTCATAGAGGTCGTGCGCGACAGAAACCCCTACGTGCTGGATAAAGACGGCGTTTTGCAGCTACCTGGGTTGCGTCCGATCGGGTTAGCCGGCTTGTCCGACATGGAAGCTACCGCGCGCCTGAGAGCGGAGTCGGCTCTGGTCAAGCTGAAGGTTGAGCTCAGGCGGTTACCGTTGGAGCGCACGGGGTCCGAGGCGCTCAAGCCTTTTGGGTACGATATTTTCACTCAGCGAGTCTCGACCTTCGCGCCTGGTGTCGACATCCCCGTACCCTCTAGCTATCTGGTCGGTGCCGGGGATCAGCTCAACGTGCAGCTATACGGAGCCCAGAACCGCTTGCTGCGACTTACGGTAGGTCGAGACGGGCGGTTGAGTTTTCCCGAACTAGGTCCGATTGACGTCGCCGGTAAGACTTTCGAAATGGTCGCGGCTGAGATCGAGGCCCGCGTGTCGCGTCAGATGATTGGCACGCAGGCGAGCGTTGGGATGGGCAGTCCTCGGTCGATCCAAGTCTTTGTCATGGGCGAGACAAAAAAACCGGGGGCTTACACGGTCAGTGGATTAGCGACAATCACTGGCGCTCTTTACGCCTCGGGTGGAATCAACGCGACCGGTTCGCTGCGTGATGTGCAATTGAAGAGACGGGGTGCGACCATACGGCGTCTCGACCTTTATGAGTTGTTACTGCGCGGCGATACCAGCGGCGACCTGTCGTTGTTGCCGGGGGACGTAATATTTGTCCCACCAGTAGGCGCTACCGCAGCGGTTAACGGCGAGGTCAAACGTCCCGCTATTTATGAATTAAAGGGTAGCGCAACGCTTTTCAATCTTATCGAACTTGCCGGCGGACTTACGCCGGAAGCAGACGGATCGAGAGTGTCTGTCGTCCGCAACTCAGCGGATCGTCGAAGAGTAGCCTTCAGTTTGTCGTTAGACGATGAGGCGATGAGGCGGGCTTCACTGGCCAACGGCGATGTGGTCAGAGTTTCGCGCTTGAGACCTACGATCGACTCGGGTGTGATACTGGAGGGGCATGTGTTCAGACCCGGGGTTGTTGCATGGCGTGAAGGCATGCGGATCTCCGATCTAATTCCCTCGCTCGACGAGTTGATGCCGAATGCTGACGTGGGATACGTTCTCGTGCGACGAGAGTCGTCGTCGACAAAAAAATTCGCTGTGCTCTCTGCGGACCTTGCCGCCGCTCTCAAAGAGCCGGGGTCAACCCATGACTTGTTACTGTCCCCCCGCGACCGCGTTATGGTGTTCGATTCTCAAGCGGAGCGGCGACTGCTCATCGATCCGTTGCTACGAGAGCTACGAAGTCAATCGACCCTCGAACAACCGACAAAAATTGTTTCTATCGGCGGTCGTGTCAAAGCGCCCGGTGATTACCCTCTTGAGCCTGACATGCGAGTCAGCGATCTTTTGCGGGCGGGAGGTAGTCTCGATCCCTCTGCGTTTATAGGCACCGCTGAGCTTTTGCGGTTCAATCGCGGCGATACCGAGCGAGAGGGGGAGCTACTGCAAATAGATCTCGCGTCTTTGTTGCGCGGTGATTTATCTGCCGATCTGACGTTACAGCCTTTTGACACGCTCACGGTCAAAGAGCTGCCCGAGTGGGGTAGTCGGGACTCTGTGGTGTTGCGCGGCGAGGTACGCTTCCCCGGTATCTACCCAATTCGACGTGGTGAAACTCTGCGGTCAGTTCTGGAGCGCGCCGGAGGTTTGACCGGCCTGGCCTTTGTTCGTGGCGCCGTATTTACCCGCGAGGAAACTCGTCGGAGACAAGTTCAGCAGACGCGGGAACTCATGGATCGGATGCGGCGTGATCTGGCGACCACCGCCATCCAAATGAGTCAAGGCACTCAAGTAGGTGATAAAAATCAATCGGTGGTCGCAGCGATGTCGTTGATCGATCAGTTGGAGGATGCTCGTCCAATAGGAAGACTGGTCATCGATTTGGACGGCGTGGTGGCGAAACAGATCGGGTCTCGCGATGACATTATTTTGCGTGATGGGGACGAGCTCTCCGTCCCCAAGATCAAACAGGAAGTTACTGTCATCGGCGAGGTACAAAATGCGATTTCGCATCTGTATCGGTCAAGTCTTTCGCGAGAGGACTATTTGTCACTCAGTGGGGGCACGACAACAAGGGCGGATGTGGAGAGAATTTACGTGGTTCGCGCGGATGGCAGTGTGATTACTAAGCAGCGTGGATGGCTCGGCAGGGCTGGCAGCCAGGGGATTCAGCCCGGGGATACCATCGTAGTTCCGCTGGATGTCGAACGGCTCCCGCCGTTACCTCTATGGCAGGCGGTTACCGGAATTCTGTACAACTCTGCGGTCGCGCTTGCGGCGGTCAGTTCGCTTTGATGCTCTCCTCAGCGGCTATCTCGTATGAATGAAGCCGAAGTTAATGCGCCTCCGACTTCGCTCGCTGGCCTCATTAGGCTTCTGTGGCGCGAGAGGCTCACAGTAACGGTTATCGTCGCACTTACCTCACTCGTTGGCGTTTCGTACGCATTGTTGGCGACGCCTGTGTACAAAGCTGAAGTGGTGATGACCCCCGCTGGGCAGCGCCAGCAGTCTGGAAACTTGGCTCAGTTGGGTAGTCTCGCCGCGCTTGCCGGGGTGAGCATCGGCTCCGGAGGTAACAGTGCGGCCGCGCTTGCAGTGCTCAAATCCCGTGAGTTCGCGGAGCAATTCATTCGTGAAATGAAGCTCGAGCGCACTTTGGTGGAAGATTTTGATGACCCGAAAACTAAGCGCGACATTCGTGATGCGATCAGGCGATTCGTTCTGAAAGTTCGGGTGGTGTCCGAGGACAAGAAAGCCGGCGTGGTCACACTCTCGATTTTTTGGGAGGACCCCGAGGTTGCGGCCGAGTGGGCGAACGCCTATGTGGAAATGCTCAATCGTCGACTGCGCGATGAGGCGCTCGATGAATCCGAGCGTAACGTCAAGTTTTTGGGCGAGCAGATGGCTGCGAATGGCGTGGTTTCTATGCAGCAGTCTCTCGGGCGGATACTGGAAGCCGAGATGCAAAACTACATGCTGGCGAAGGGGGAGGCTGAATACGCGTACAGAATCGTCGATCGAGCAGCTGCGCCCAAATTGCGCGAGTCCCCCAAGCGGACCTTGATCGTATTGTTTTCTGCCGCATTTGGCTGTGCGCTGGCGATCCTCGTCACTCTGCTCCGTAGTGGTGTCGTTGGCTTGCCGATGTCGAGCCGTGCGACGGGTTGATCTGGGTATTCAGCTAGTGGCTGCGCGGTTTTTTCAAGTCTTACGCCGTCACGAGCAAGCGCCATGAACCCTCTGCGGATCGTGGATCGATTGCTCGCGGAGGAAAAGCCAATCCGTTTTTTGCTTTCGCGCATTCTCGCTGAGACTGGTTTATCGGTCAGTCTCGGCTTGCAGATCAAGCGCCCCGGCTGGAAGCTTCATTTTTTTAATACGTCTTTGTCGATGACTCTTTGGCTCGATAAGGCCACGCGCCTCGAAGATATCGAGGTGATTCAGGGTTTGCTCCCGTCGTCTGGTACCTATGTAGATATCGGCGCGAACATCGGTGATCTGACGCTCGCGGGGGCGACGGCGGTGGGCCGCGCGGGCCGCGTGCTCGCCTTTGAGGCACACCCGCGGACCTTCGCGCTACTATTGAAAAACCTTCGTTTGAACGGCTTCGGTAACGTTTTTCCGGTTAACGCAGCCTGTGGCGAGGCATTTGGTTGGACGCGATTTACGGATCGGCGATCCGATGACATGAACAGAGTGGACACCGACGGTATGGTGGTACCAGTGATACCCGCGGCAACCCTGATCCCCGAAGGCACTGTTGATTTACTTAAGATCGATGTGGAAGGTTTCGAATTATTTGTCCTTAAAGGCCTCCAGCCCACACTGTCTCGAACGGATCATGTGTTGATTGAGGTCGGCGACCGCCTCTTCGCGCAGTATGGCTACTCCTTCGGTGATGTTTATGACTTGCTCGCATCGGAGGGTTTTTTGTTGATTCGTCGCGAGCTTTCCAACGGTGTTTATTCTTGGACCAAGACCACCGAGAGAGATCATGTTTTTCTTGAGGTAGAAAATATTATCGCCACGCGTAGGCCGAACGATTTGCTGCGCCTCGCGAGGTCGCTGTCGAGTTGAACGGGCCGCTCTTTTTTTGAAACCCGCGAAGCTCTGAAAATGCTGAGGCTATCGCTAGTCTATTTCCTAATTCGAGGAGCCAACGGGCTGCTATCTGTGCTCGCGTTGGCCCTGTTGTCTCGTTTCTTGACCAGCGAGGATTATGGTCGTTACGCGTTGATTGTGGCGGCCTCAGCGTTTATCGCTACCGTAGGATTTCAGTGGATTAATGTATCGGTAGCGCGCTTTTACGATGCCTCCGAAGGTCAACGCGGCGCGCTCGTGTACGAAGCGCTCCGTTTTTACGGAGTTATGGTTTTTCCGGTCGCGGCGCTGATGGTCGTACTGGTGGCCTTACGACCTTGGCCATGGATGTCACCCGATGTGGGCATTTTGGTCGGCTTCGGAGCACTTGGCCTTGCGCTTCACGCCCTTGGTCTCCAGTTCGCCAATGCTTTCGGGGCCCCTAAAGTCTATGGC
>VGUP01000044.1 GCA_016874175.1 Gammaproteobacteria bacterium
GGGTCTGAGTCGGTGAAACGCACAGCAACGTAGAGGTTGTCGGCGTCGAGGGCGAGCAGAAATTCGGTCGGCTCCGAGGGCGGCTCGCCGTTGCCCGGCGAAAACTGCTGGAAGTCGGTGATCTTCACCGCGTCCTGCCACTCAGCCTCGTCGAGTCGACCGTCGAGCTCGATACGACCCGATATTTGGGGCACCACGACCGACTTCGGCGAGAACGTCGACTGCTCGGCGCCTGCGAGCGGTGCGGCGAGCGCCAGCCCGCAGAGAAAAATCATCCCGAAATTTCGTCTTCGTCCCGACATTGATCAAGGATAGGGGTCGGTCGTGAGTGACAACAGCCTTGGGCGCGAATTCCGCTATGGTCGGCCACGGTGCGTTCGTTTACGGATGTCCGCTGCCGAACTGAACCCGGCGGCAGCAAGCGCTACTGTCGATGCATGACCCTGGGCCTCGCACAACGACGCAGCGTGCTGTTTTCATTGACAGGCAGCTTCGGTTTATTGTGGCTACTGCTTGCCATTGAACCGCTGGATCGCCACACGTGGGTGTTCGAAGACGTGTTGCTGGTGCCCGCATCGGCGATCTTGTTTGCCACCTGGCGGGTGCAGCCACTGTCGCTGAGTGCTTGCATCTCGCTATTTCTGTTTTTTTCTTTGCATGCGATCGGGGCGCATTTCACGTACTCATTGGTGCCCTATGACGAGGCCTTCCGTGGTCTGAGCGGCCAGTCCTTAGAATAGTCTGCTCGGCTTCACCCGCAACCACTACGACCGGCTCGTCCATCTCGCCTATGGCCTGCTGATATTTCCGCCGATTCGCGAAATGTTCATGCTTCATGCGAAAGTACGCGGATTCTGGAGCTACCTGCTGCCGCTGGATTTCATCATGTCGACCTCTGCCATCTACGAACTGCTCGAGTGGGCCTCGGCGATTGCCTTCGGTGGTGACGTCGGCGCCGCCTTCCTCGGCACCCAGGGCGATGAGTGGGACGCGCAGCGCGACATGGGCCTCGCGGGACTAGGCAGCGTGATCGCAATCGTTATCATGCTTACACTCAACGTGCGGCGGCGCGGCGATGGAACCCAGTCGTCAAATCAAGGTATCGCCGCACCATGAAAAAACGTTTACTGATCGTCTATGGCGGCAATATCGGCGGCCGTACCGAGAAACTGCGAGCTGCGGTCACAGAGGGTGCGTTGCAAGCATCTGCCGAACTCGATACCGGTATAGATATTCGTGCTCTACGCGCCCTTGATGCGAGCGCCGCGGACCTGCTGTGGGCCGAGGGCGTTCTGCTCGGCACTCCCGAGCACTTTGGCTACATGTCGGGAGCGCTCAAAGATTTCTTCGATCGCACGTTTTATCCCTGCGAAAATCGCACCACGGGCTTGCCGTGGGGATTGTTCGTCAGTGCGGGCAACGACGGACTGGGTACCCGAAACGGCGTGGAGCGCATCGTCGCCGGGTATCGATGGCGGAGTATTGCCGAGCCGGTGATCGTGGTCGGTGAGCCGGATGTGGCCGCGCTCGCGCGCTGCCGAGAGCTCGGCGCGACGCTCGCCGCGGGCCTCGCAGCAGGTGTTTTCTAGCGACCTAGCGCCTTGCTAGCGGCCAAAAAATCGGGCGCGATCGTCAGAGCGCGCTCGAAGAATTTGCGCGCAGTCGCGGCATCGCCTGCATCGCGCGCGCAGCGACCCGCCCAATAGTGTGCTTCAGCGGCACCCCAATCGATGCCACCCTGTCCGGGCACGCCTGCAGCACCAGCCGCATCGAAGCCCGCAGCCGCTTCACGGAAGCGCGCACAGCCCTTGGCTTTGTCGCCACCGACGAATTTGGGCCGGAAATAAACCCCGAATCCATCGACCAATAAAATGCGTAGACTGCGCGCATCGAGGGCGAGCGCCGCTGTCATGCTCTTGCCACTGCGCGAACCATTGCGAATAGCGCCCATGCCGCCAAGGTTGGCGAGATAGCCATAGCACGCGGACTGCAAAGCGAAGGCTTCGGCGAACTTGGGATCACGCTTGAGCGCGGCATCAAGCGCGCTGATGCAGCCGTCACCGGCCTTTTCGGCATCGTCTTCGCGCTTGCCGCCGATGGCAAGTTGCATTACCCGAAACTGCACGTAGGCGTACGCGTAGAGCTCGCGGGGATTTTGCGACTTGCCCCACGCCGCCGTGCTCGTCGCAAGTTTGGCGAGTTCGGCCAAACTGCCGGCAAAGTACAAAGATTGGGCACGCGCTGCAGTGGCCGGGATGTCCTGTGCGCGAGCCTCGGTCAGCGGCAGCATCGAAAGCAGCGTAGCGACCAATAGTCCAAGGGAGAACTGCTGTCTCATACGAGGTACTCCGCAACGATTTCTTCGGATTTCTGCCACAGCTTCTGTGCCAGCACGAGATCCTCCATGTGCTTGCCCGCCATCGGCACTACAGGATTGCAGTTTTCGAAGTAATGACCGCTCACGCCAGCAAGCGCGGGCGCCGTCGCCACGTAGCAGCTGGTGGCCGCCCCTGCAGGGATGCTCTTCATGAACGTCCAACCGATCAGCTTGCTGACCGTGCGTTTCCATTCGTCGAAGTGGCGACCGAGATTGGTGAGAATGATGCCCGGGTGCACGGAGTTCGAGGTGGCAGTCGAACCCGCCGCGCGTAAACGCCGAGCGAGTTCCAGCGAGAACAAACCGTTGGCGAGTTTGGATTGTCCATACATTTTGTTGGGTTCGTAGCCACGCTCCCCCGAGAGATTGTCGAACTCGATACCAGCCGGCGGCGCCCACTGATAGCCGAGGCTCGAAACCACGACCACGCGACCCTGCGCTGCAGCCTGCACTTGCGGCAGCAGACGATTAGCCAAAATGAAATGGCCGAGATGATTGACGACGAAATGCTTTTCGATGCCATACACCTGCTCGACCTTTGGCAAGGCCATGATGCCGGCGTTGCAGATCAGCATGTCGATCGGCATGCCGAGCGCCTCGACGAGGTTCGCGGCAGCCACGACGCTATCCCAGCGCTCGAGCTCGAGTGCGATCGGTGTCGTGCGCCCGGTCACGCTTGCGCAAGCCTGCTGCGCCTTGTCGAGGGTGCGACCGGTAGCGATCACATGTGCGCCGCGCAACGCGAGCACGCGCAGCGTCTCAAGCCCCAGCCCCGAAGTGGCGCCGGTAATGAGCGCCGTCTTGCCGCTGAGATCGAGACCCGCCGTCACCTCTTCAGCCGTGCTGCTCGACCCGAAGGGCCCGACGGGTACCCCTGCGGGGCGCTGGTCTTCACCACCACGCGAACAAGAAGGCAACAAGGGTACGCTGGCCACGGCACCCGCAGCGGTAATGAACTTTCGGCGTTGGACGTCCATGCGCTTGAGGCTAGCAGAACCCCCAGATGAGCGGCTAACTTGAGCCCTTGGGAAAGGGGGTCATCACCACATGCCGAACAACACCGTCACGTCGGGCACCAAACTCGACATCAAAACCATCACGGAATTCCTCGCCGAGCAGCCGAATGTGGATGTCAGTCGCGCCTGGGAACGCTGCTGGGGGATTCACTCCGGGATCGTCGAGCGCGTGAAACAGCGCTTTGCGGTCAGCAAGCATCCGGCGACCGCGGGGCACGAATATTTCACCTCGATCGATCAGTCGATGGAAGGCTCGTTCAATGCCTGGAGCGGCCCAAGAGTCGAATGGCTGGTGCACTCCTGGCTGGGCAATCGCAAGGCGAGCCTGCTCGACATGAATGCCACGGTATTTTTGTCACAGCAAAATCAAGTCCCGCATCTCGTGATCATCTTCGGTACCGTACCGAAGCTGTTCTTTTACGCGGATTACACCCCGCGAGTCGATCTGCGCACCCGTCTCGACTACGTCGAAAAATATTACCAGCCCGCGAACGCCACCGCTATCCGCTTTCGGGGTCTGTCGAACTTTACCTGGAACTGGAGCCACGGCACCTATCTGCGCGGGCTGATGTCGCCGGTATGTACCAGCGTGATGGGCGAGCTCAACGAGGAAAATATCGCCGCCTGCGAGGGCTATCTCAAAGAATTCATCGATCGCTGGTTTGATTGGCTAGACGAAGCTGATCTCGCCCCACTACCAGCAGACCAGCGCCTCGCCCAGCAGCAGTACGATCACTACGTGCGCGAGATCGGTTATCGAACCGACCCCATGAATGTGCTCGCGCAGCGGGCCTTCGGTCCCGAAGAATTCAATCGTCGACTCGAATTACGCATGGGTCTCGCACAAATGGCCGAGAATCGCGGCCATATTGCCAAAGATTGATGAGTTCCAGAAGCTCGAACAGTACCGGGAGTGCGGTGCTCGCCGTGCGTGTCGCCGTGGCCAACGATGCGGCGGCACTCGCAGCGCTGGTCAATTCTGCCTATCGTGGCGACAGCAGCCGTGCCGGCTGGACGACTGAAGCCGATCTGCTGGGCGGACAACGCACTGACCTGCAAGCACTCGAAGAATTCATGGCACAGACGATGTCGGTCGGTGATCGGGCGATGTTGGTGCATGAGTCCGCAGGGCAAATTCTCGCCTGCGTACAGCTCGAAAAACGTGGCGACGGCGCTTATCTCGGCATGCTGACCATCACGCCAACGCTGCAGGCCAAGGGTTTGGGACGTCGCTTACTCGCGGCCGCAGAGCACTTTGTACACACCGAATGGCAAGCCCGGCGCATGATCATGACGGTGATCGAACAGCGCCTCGAACTCATCGACTGGTACCAGCGTCGCGGCTATGCGCCAACGGGCGAAACAGCCCCCTTTCCCTATGGTGATCCGCGCTTCGGCGAACCCAAGCGCGCGGATTTACGCTTCGTCGTGCTCGCAAAAGATTTCGTTCACGGACCTGTCACGGTCAACCGCTAGCGTGGGGTCATGCATGGATCCGTACTGTCGACTCGTCACAACCTCGGCCATCGCGCGAGGCTTGCTCTCCTCTGCACGGTTGTCCTCGCGATGATGTCCGCTGCACTGGCTGCGCCTTTGGTCATTGCTCACCGCGGCGCCTCGGGCTATCGACCGGAGCATACGCTCGAGTCATATCGACTCGCGATCGAGATGGGAGCCGATTTCATTGAGCCAGATCTTGTCTCGACGAGTGATGGGCACCTGGTGGCGCGTCACGAACCGGAAATCGGCTCTACCACCGACGTAGGCACGCGACCGGGGTTCGCCGCACGCAAGCGGACGCAGCAGATCGATGGACAAGAATTCACGGGCTGGTTCACCACGGACTTCACCCTCGCCGAATTACGGACGCTGCGGGCGATACAACCGCGCGCCGATCGGTCGCAGGAATTCAACGGGCTTTACCAAATACCGACTCTGGAAGAAATTATTGATCTGGCGCGATGCGAATCGGCTGCACGCGGTCGGGTCATCGGTATTTATCCAGAGACCAAACACCCCTCTTGGCACTGCGAGCGGGGGCTGCCGCTGGAGCCGAAGTTACTCGCGACTCTCGAGTCGGTGGGTTGGTCAACGCGCGATTCACCGGTATTTCTGCAGTCATTCGAGTCCGGCAATCTGCGCTGGTTACGGTTACGGACAGATTTGCGCTTGGTCCAACTTTTAGACGGCGGCGAACTATGCGAGGACGGTAGCGTCAGCCCCTGCCCAGTGTGGACGAACACGGGCGGTTGTCATCTCTACGCAAAAGGGAGTATCCCGAGAGACTTTGCCGATCCCGCCACATTCAAGATTTTCCGTGAATACGCCGATGCCGTCGGTCCCTGGAAGCGTCACCTGATTGGCTCGAGGCAATCCAACCCGGCCGACGGCACCGAACGCACACGTTACGTGACGACCCCGACGCGGTTCGTCGAACTCGCTCACGCAGCTGGGCTTGCCGTGCATACTTGGACTTTCCGTAACGAGGCAATACATCTCGCTGCCGACTACGCAGGCGATCCCGCAGCGGAATATCGCGCGTTCGCGGCGCTCGGCGTCGATGCCGTATTCAGTGATTTTCCGGACACGGCGGTCGCAGCCTTTCGTCAACGATGACACGCGTTTCCGAAACAAAAGGCCCGAGGTCACCCCCGGGCCTTGCGCATCGCCGCAGCGAACCGAGACTTCAGAACTTGTAGCTTGCCTCGATACCGATTTGGCGCTCGCGGCGCAGGACACCGAAAAACCCTCGCGGAAAACTGTACCCTGCGACAGAAGTTGGGGGCAGTCCCGGATCGAGCGTCGCCGCCGGACCCGCGGGGATGCCAATTAAGTATGCGTGCAGCCAGCGTGTCACGCCCGGCGAGGAATCCTCGTTGGTGAGGTTGCGGCCATAGAGTCCCACTCGCCAGTTGTCGGTTTCGAGGCCAATGCGTGCGCCAAGTAAGGTGGCGGCACCCGAGTAGGCAAGATTATGCACCTGCACCCACTTCTTGCTGGTGTAGGAGAGGTCTGTGTTCACGTAGAGCCGGTAATCGCCACCGAACACCGGGGCCACGTAGTCTGCCGTCACCGAGCCGGTGTGCTTGGCTGCGAGTGGAAACTCATTACCGACAATTGAGCCGTTGCCTCGCCCGTTGAGATTACGGGCTGGGTCGCTCGGGTTGTTCGGGTTAAAGATGCCGCCGCCGCTCGTCAGAACCCACTGAAAGTCGTCGATGCCTTCGGTGAACTCGGTATCGGCTAGAGCGTAATTGAGGCCGAGCGTGAGTTCGTCAGTGGCGGCGAACCGCGCCTCAATTTCGAAACCCTGTACCTCACCGTCGCCCTGGTTGGTCGAAAGCGAGGTGACGACTGACGTTACAGTGTTGAAGACTGGGGTAGTAAGCTGCATCTGCGTCACATCGGTTTTAAACGCAGCGACGTTGAGCAAAAGACGGCGATCCATCCACGTGGACTTCATACCGAGTTCGTAGTTGACTGACTGCTCTTGGGCGAACTTCTCATCGAGCGGCCGGCCAGCACTAATGGCAGTCGCGCCGTTGAAACCGCCTGGCTTGTAGCCCTTGGCGTAATTTGCATACAGCGTCACGTCGTCGGTTGCCTTAAAGTCTACCGTCACACGCGGCGTAGTGGACTCCCAAGTATCGTTGCCACGGAGCCGAGAGTCGTAGCTGAGGACGATCGGACCTTCCTGAAAATTGGGCCTAGCGACGAAGTCGAGCTGTCCTTTTCTCTCCCTCGCTCGACGTACCTCGACCGAGGCTGACAAGCGATCAGTAAAATCAAACTCCGCAGAACCAAAGACCGCATTATTTTCAATTTTATAAATCGCACCCGGATTATCTTGACCTTTCAGGCTGGCAAAATCGATTCGGTAGCTCTTCTGCTCCCAATCGAAACGATAGGCCCCCAACGACCAGCGCAAACGCTGATCCTGCGGCGACTCCATCTTCGCCTCTACCGACCAGTCACGGTACTCGTCGATCCCCGAGCTCGCACCCGTCGCCACCGGCTGGAAGCCGTTGATACTGGCACCGATGATGTTCACTGAAGAGTGGTCAGAATCAGAGCCCGTCTTACGGTCGTCCGCGCGGCTTCCCCCATTGAGCGTGAACACGTACCCGGAGCCCATCACATTCCAGCTCAGCGACGCCAACGCGAGATCGAGATCACGATGGACGCCTGAGAAGGCTACGCCCTGGCGGGTGTCATATATGCCGCCGGTATTTGCGGCTCTCAGCGTGCTCGGGATACCGCTCAGCTGCGTAATCGGCTGTGTTACCGGAGCATCGTTCAAATAAATAGGTCGAGCCTTGATCTCACCGCAATAGTACTGATTGCGGTTATCAGTTGAAGTGCTGTTAAACGAACCTAGCGAACGCGTGCCTGGAAAGCAATTATTCTCTGCACCTGATTGAAAAAATAGCGCCCGCGTCCCATCACGATCTCGATTGTGTGCGACGCGCAGATTAAATTCGACGTTTTCGCTCATCGTCATGTTTAGAGCACCGCTGAACGAGGTGCTACTCTCACCGCCCACGGTTTTACCCGTGAGTTGATTTTTGAATGTGCCATCGAAGTCGTTCTCACGGATCGAGAGACTGCCGGACATCCAGTCTGTCAGCGGTCCGCTGATTCGAGCCGACAGCGCGGTTTCGTCGGGATCGACCGAGCCGCCCACGCTGCTCCTCACCACATCGTCGGGACGGCGAGTGATAAAATTAATCGCTCCTGAATACGTATTGCGTCCGTAGAGCGCGCTCTGCGGGCCACGGATCACCTCAACCCGCTGAACTTCGCCCATGTCCAAGGTCTGGATGTCGCCGGGGTAATAGACTCCGTCTACGAAATACGCCACACCGGTTTCCACGGTCGCGTTCGTACCCGCAAGCACGCTGGCAAGGCCGCGCACCACGGGGCGCTCGTTAGAGCGACCGAAGGACTTGGAAAACACGAGGCCGGGCGCAAACTTGGCGATGTCATCGAGGGAGTTAACCTGACGATTGCTGATGTCCTCGGCCGAGAACGCCGTGACTGCAATCGGGACGTCTTGCAGCGATTCCTCGCGTTTACGCGCCGTGACGATAATTTCTTCGAGAGCAAGACCGCCCTCACTGGCCCCACTGCCTGACTGCGCTAAAGCGCCTTGACCGGCGAGCGCGGCAATACTCATGGAAACGAAAACTGCGACGGGCGAGTACCTTCTGGACATACCGATTAGCCTCCGCTGATTGAATAGATGCCGGCTTTTTGTCGTGACCTGCACGGGCTCATTGCGCCCGCGGGTGCGCCGTTCGACCCTCATCTTAGTGCAGCACAGCAAAGTTTTGAAGCCTTAGGAGATTTAAACCGTTGCTCTCACGCCACACTCGCCAGCAGTGCTGCACGCTGCAACGGAATTTTTAAGATGTGAGCCTGCGTAAAGTCAGTGCCCACGCAGCTGCTCGATGATGGCCGGGTTCTCGAGCGTACTGACGTCTTGCGTGATGGGCTCGCCCCGAGCGATGGCTCGCAGCAACCGCCGCATGATCTTGCCCGAGCGGGTTTTGGGCAAGTTGTCCGCAAAGCGGATGTCGTCGGGTTTGGCGATGGCACCGAGTTGTTCGGCAACCCAGTCGCGCAGTTCTTTCTCGAATTCTTTATTGTCGCCGGTCGGCCGTGCGCCACGACAGACCACGAACGCAAACACCGACTCGCCCTTGATCTCGTGCTGACGACCAACCACCGCCGCCTCGGCAATGCGCGGATGCGCGACCAGCGCCGATTCGATTTCCATGGTACCGAGGCGATGTCCGGCGACGTTCAACACATCGTCGATACGCCCCATGATCCAGAAACACCCATCGGCGTCGCGGTGCGCGCTGTCGCCCGCCACATAGAGTCGATGCTGGAATTTTTCCCAATAGGTTTTCAAATAGCGATCGTTATCGCCCCAGATGGTACGCAACATCGACGGCCAAGGCTTGCGGATGACGAGATATCCGCCGGCGTCTGGCGTAGTTACGCTGCGCCCTTCGTCATCGACGATATCCGCAAAAATTCCGGGCAGCGGTTGCGTGCACGAACCCGGCTTGGTCGAGGTCACGCCCGGAATCGGTGAAATCATGATCGCACCGGTTTCGGTCTGCCACCACGTATCGACGATGGGACAACGACCGCCTCCGATCACTCGGTGATACCACATCCACGCTTCGGGATTGATCGGCTCGCCCACGCTACCGAGCAGTCTGATCTTCGAGAGATCATATTTGGCAGGCAACTCATCGCCGAGCTTCATCAGGGTGCGAATCGCCGTCGGTGCCGTATAGAATACCGTCACACCATGCTGCTCGCAGATGCGCCAGAACCGACCGCCGTCGGGATAAGTGGGTGCACCCTCGTACATTACGAGAGTTGCACCCGCCGCGAGCGGGCCATACGCCACATAGCTGTGACCGGTGATCCAGCCAACATCGGCTGTGCACCAGAACACGTCGTCACCGCGCAGATCGAACACCCAGCGGCTGGTGAGCTTGGCGCCCAGCAAATAGCCAGCACTCGCATGTTGGATGCCTTTTGGGCGACCTGTCGAACCAGAGGTGTAGAGCAGAAACAGCGGATGCTCGGCATCGACCCACTCGGGCTCGCACACCTCCGCCTGACCCTCGATGGCTTCGTGCCACCAAAGATCACGTCCAGATTGCATCGGCACAGTCGCACCGGTTCGACGCAGTACGTACACGGTATCGACACTCGCGCCACCGTCGGTCAAAGCTTTATCAGCGGCTGCCTTGAGTTCGACGATATTGCCGCCACGATGCCCACCATCGGCGGTGATCACGCAGCGCGCACCCGCATCCTCGATACGCTCCTTCAGCGACAGCGCCGAAAACCCACCGAAGATCACCGAGTGAATGGCGCCGATTCGCGCACACGCCTGCATGGCAACCACCGCTTCAGGCACGAGCGGCATGTAGATCACCACGCGATCGCCACGGCGAATACCGCGCGCCTTCAGTGCATTGGCAAAACGGCAAACGTCCGCATGTAATTCACGATAGGTGAGTGTGCGCACATCGCCGGGCTCACCCTCGAAAATGATCGCAGCCTGATCGGCGTTTTGGGCGAGCTGCGCATCGAGACAGTTATATGAGACGTTAAGCTCGCCGTCGGTGAACCAACGGAAGTTTGGCGCTGCCGTATCATCGAGCGTCAGCGTGAACGGCTTGTGCCAGGCTATCTCGGTGCGCGCGAGCTCCGCCCAGAAATTTTGCTGATCAGCTGCCGCGCGTTGATGCAGCGCCGCAAGGTCGTGAGCTTTGAGATGCGCCTCGGCCACGAACGCGGGCGGCGGCGCAAAAACCCGCGATTCCGTCAGCACCGATTCAATGTTTTTGTTCATGACCCGTACCCCGTAGCCCACCTTCGACGTACCGTCGCGAGTAGTAGTCCGGATAGTCCGACCCCAAACCTTTGAAGCGCTTGTGTAGCCAAAGATATTGCGCCGGCAAACGGCGTACTTCGTTTTCGATGAGTGCGTGATGACGCAGCGTATCGGTGACGCTGTCAACCCCCGGAAAGTCTTCCAGCGGCTCGCCGATGCGCACCACATAGCCTGCCGTACCCGGCAATCTCTCGACGAAATACGGCAACACGGCAGCCCCTGTCAGTCGCGCGAGGCGCGAGGTCGCAGTGTTGGTGGCTACCGGGATACCGAAAAACGGCACCATCTCTGCCCCCGTAGCACGAAAGGCCTGATCCGGTGCGTACCATACCGCGCCCCCCGCTTTCAGCACACGCACCATCGCACGGATGTCGTCGCTCGCGATCATGCTCGCGGCTACGGCCCCGCGGTACTTGCGAAAAAACCAGCTGAGCAGCGGATCTTTGGAGGGCTTGTATACCGCATGCACCTCACGCGCCGCGGTGATGAAGCGTGCGCCGATCTCGAGCGTGGTGAAATGAGCGGCGAGCAAAATGACGCCTCGACCGGATGCCGTCAGTCGATCGAAGATATCGATTCCCTCGAAACGCACCAACTCCAGCAATTTTTTAGGTGGTAAAAACCAGGCGAGCGCAGTCTCTGGTAGCGTGATGCCTGACTCGCGAAAGTGCTGCTGCAACAAACTCTGGCGCGCTGATTCGGTCATCTGCGGAAAGCACAACGACAGGTTGCGACTCACGACGCGTCGTTGTGGCAACGGCAACCATCTGGCGAAATCGCCGAGACGGATACCAAAGGCGAGCAAGGACAGATAATCGCGCGTCGCCAAGCGACGCATCAGCCAGAGTGCCAACCACAACGGCCAGCGCTGCGGCAGCAACCAGCGCCAAGCGAAGCGCTCGGACGTCTCAGCCACTGCCGTCCCTCGCGATGTCTGCAAGACGCTCGCTTTGCTTGCGCAGCATCTGTCTGAAGTTGTGACGATCAAAAAAATCGTTCAGCGCTGCAATGTCGGGTACGCGCGGCCGCAGCGCTTGCCCGCTCACTTCAAGCGGCATATCGCGAACGATTTCAGTGAGTCGGCGGGCAAGAAATGCATCGTCACGGTGCTTGGTTAGCTTCTCCGGAAGTTTCGCTGCACCACGGATCGGCAGGCGCGCCACAGCCTCGAGGTTGTCGTACACTTCCTCTAGCGAGACGAAATCTTTGAGCAATGCCGCTGCGGTTTTCGGCCCGACTCCCGGCACGCCACGGATGTTGTCGACGGCATCACCCGTCAGTGCCAGATAATCGGCATAGCGTTCGGGCACTACGCCGAAGTATTCCTCGATTTGGTGATAAGCAAGCCGCTGATTCGCGGTGTAATCCCAATAGATATCGCCTTCGCGAACGAGCTGGACGAGATCCTTGTCGCGGGTAACCAGAGTTGCGGGCAGACCCGCAGCCCGCGAGCGCGCATGCAGCGTGCCGATGATGTCGTCGGCCTCGTACTCGCCACTGCCAAAGTCGGCGACCCCGACGTGTCGGCAGAATTCGCGGCAGCGTTCGAACTGCAACTTGAGATCAGCCGGCGCGGGTTCGCGATTCGCCTTGTAGGCCGGATCGATACGATGGCGAAACGAGCTCGCAAGGCTCTCGTCGAAAGCCACAGCCAGGTAGCGTGGTCGGACGCGCTCGATTAGATCCCCCAGAAAGCGGGCGAATCCGAAGACGGCATGGGCGGGGTTGCCATCGCGGTCGAGCATGTCGGGCGGCATGGAGTAATAGGCCCGGAACACGTACACGGAGGCGTCAATGAGATAAACCACGGCGCATTGTAGCGGTCGCGAACCTTGGGGTATCGTCCGGGGACGGGGTCTCTCGCGTCAGGGGAACAAAAAATGTCCAAAGCGAAATTCTCCCTTACGCTGCTCGCCATCGTCGCGCTGCAGCCGTCATCGCTGTACGCCCAAGACCACTCCATGCACGGCACCATGGTCAGCAGCCCGGAACACAAGGCGCAAAGTCCCGAAATCACGCTTGGTGCCGACGGCAGCGTGCACATGATCTGGATCAACGAGAACACGGCGGCGCACTCGGCCAACCAGTCGAAATACGGCCACTCGCACGTCGCCGCGACCAATCTGCTCTACGCACGTTCGCGTGATGGCGGCAAAACGTTCACGCAGCCCGTGCAGATCAATGAAAAGCCGGGCGATGTCTGGGGCTTCTCGGTCAGCAAGCCGCGCATCGTCGCCGGCGCGAACGGAATCCTGCACGTGTTCTACCCGGGTAACGACATCAATCCGACCAACGGCAAGCCCGAAGCCGTCGCGCTTTACACACGCTCCACCGATGGCGGGCGCAGCTTCGCCAAAGCGCAGCGACTCAATGAAATGGACAAGACCGACGCCAGCGATCTGGTGCATGGCGGCCTCACCCACGCACACGTCTTCGGCACGCTTGCCGTCGACAGCAAAGGCAGCGTTTACGCCATGTGGATCGACACTCGCGACATGGCCAAAGAAGGCGACTCCGGCAAGGTATTCATGGCCGTCTCGCGCAATGACGGCCTGAGCTTCGAGCGCGATCGCGAGATATTGCCGGCCGATGTCTGCCCCTGCTGTCAGCTGACGGCTTTCGTCGACAACAAAGATCAGCTGTACGTGGGCTCGCGACAGGTCGAAGGCAAATTCCGCGATAGCGTGGTGATGGTGTCGAGTGACGGCGGCCGCAGTTTCAGCCCCCGGCAGCGCGTGGTCGGCAGCCGTTGGGAAATCGAAGGCTGTCCGCTCAAGCCGACGAGCGTTGCCGCGGCTGGTGGCGTTATCACCGCCGCCTATTACACGGCGGGCGAGCAGCCGCCCGGCGCCTACGTGGTCCGCTCCACCGACGGTGGCAAGAGCTGGTCCAAACCCATGCTCGCCCATGAGGGCGCCGTGAACTCGGATGCTCCGGTGCTGACGCTGGCCGGCAAGACTCTGCATCTTTTTTGGCACGCCAAAATGGCCGATGGCGTCCGCCGAGTGTTCTCCCGCGCGTCGACCGACATGGGCGCGAGCTTCGGGCCAGTGAGCGAACTCCCTGCGCCACCGGGTGCACCGGCCCAACTGCCAGCCATCGCCGGACTACCGGACGGCAGCGTGCAGGTTGCGTGGCAGCAAGGCAGTGAAGTGCGCACCGCGCGTTGGGTGAGCCCGCACCAAGGCGCGCTGACCGCACAGACCGCGCGTTGAACACGCCGCGCGAGCGGCGCGAGCGCGCGCGGCCGGGCGCATCCGGACAGCAAAGGCTTCAGGACATCAAATGCTTGATGCGTCCGTGCAGCGGACTGCTGCGCGGGAAATGGGCGAGCAGATATTCCATCTGGTCGAACAACACCCGCCTGCCCTTCAAGAAAATGTACTCGGCATAGGTGGGCGTAAACGGGACCGCGAGTAGCTGCATCTTGGCCTGCTCGGGGGTCCGCCAAGCCTTGTAATTGTTGCAACGTCGGCACGCCGTCACGACGTTGGTCCAGACATCGCGCCCACCTTGGCTGAACGGCCGCACGTGATCACGTGACAAATCACGATTGGCGAAGCGCTGACCGCAGTAAAGACACAGAAACGCATCGCGCCGAAACAGGGTCTGGTTGTTGAGCGGCGGAATGTAGTCGTTGCGCAAGTGCCCGGGATTGCCGCTCTGGCCGACGGTGGCGATGATCGAGTTGACCTCGAGCACGGTGCGCCGACCGGTCAGCGCGTTGGTGCCGCCGTAAAGACGAAACAGCGGCGTCCCGCAGGTGTAGGCGATCTGTTGCTGGTGATAGAGCCGCGCCGCCTCGCGATAGTCGATCCATTCGAGCGGCATGCCGGCGACGTCGGTGCGCAACACGTGCTGGCGCAGGGAGACCCCTTCGGCAGGACGAGCCACGATCGCAAAGTCGTCATGATCAGATGTCAGCATCGAGACTGTAATCTACGGGAACTTTGTTACAAGATTCAACGTCTTCGCACCGGGCGCTTGGCATGGCCCTCACCTGCCTGGAGATATGCGTGTTGCATCGATCACGAGCGGATCGGCTGAATAACCGCCGCGGGGATAACGTCTGCGGGAATGAGGTCGCGGTGTTTCGACTCGCAGCGCGGATCATCGCCCCGCTGGCCGCGGTCAGCACATTGGCGCTCGCTTGCTTGTCGATCGCTTCGAGTCCCGCTTGGGCGCAGACCGAAGCCACCCCTGTCGGCTCTGCCACTGAGCCTGAAATCGAGTCTGAAATCGAGGAAGTCACCATCGTCGGCGAGGCGGCGGGACCCGGTCTCTGGAAGGTTCGTAACGGCGACAACACGCTCTACATCCTCGGCACGCTGAGCCCGTTGCCAAAGAAAATGGAATGGCGTTCACGTGAAGTCGAAAGCGTACTGTCACGCGCGAAGCAGGTGATTCCGGCGCGCAGCGACGTCGTCGCCGACATCGGACCGATCAAGGTCGTACAGCTGTACATGCAGTACCGCAAGCTGCGCGGCAACGAGGACAAACAAACGCTGGAACAAGTTCTGCCCGCTGATCTTTATCAGCGCTTCGAGGGTCTGCGCCAAAAATATGCGCTCCGCGAGCGCGACATGCTACAGCGTCGCCCGCTGCTCGCCGCCGGCGAACTGTGGAGCGAAGCGCTATCGCGCAGCGGTCTCACCGGCCGTAACGATGTCAGCCGGAAAGTCGAAAAGCTCGCCAAGTCAAGCAAGGTGCCGATCGTGCTGCCGAAGATCTTCATCGACGACCCCAAAGCAGCCCTCGCCGAGGTTGGCCTGATCTCGCGTGATTCCGAAGTGGCGTGCATGCGCTCCACGCTGGGCCGCATGGAAAGCGATCTCGACAGCGCCCGGCGCCGCGCCGAAGCCTGGGCGGTGGGCGACATCGAGGCCTTGCGTTCGCGCGCCAGCAGCGACCAGCAAGAGGCCTGCTGGTCGGCGCTGCAACAAAGCCCGAAAATCGCTGCGATCCGTCAGCAGTTCGAGGACGAGTGGTTCAAGCTCGCGGTCAAGGCGGTCGAGACGCACGACGTCGCATTGGCGGTCGTACCGATCAGCGAGCTCTTCGGACGCAATGGCGTGATTGCCCGGATGCGGGCGCGGGGTTATTCAGTCGACGACCCCTGAGTTGAGAACCCCAAAGCCCCGAGGTAGTCGTGAACCGACACCAACACCGCGCGTGACTGAGCGGTGAGGCAAACCGATTTTTCGCGGCGGTCGTCGCGCGAGCCGGAGTCGATTGGCAGCAACTTCAAGCGCTCCAGCCGATGTATCAGCTTGCCGCAGGACCGCTCGCCACCGAGACCGCTTTGGCGATAGACAATCACCAGCTCCGAGATCGAGGCCGATTCATGCGCCGCCGCCAGTATCAAAGCCGGTATAAAAGCCGAATTGGCGGTGAGCTCGGG
>VGUP01000045.1 GCA_016874175.1 Gammaproteobacteria bacterium
CGAGCGGGTCTACATGGCGGCGCCACCGGCACCGGCCAAGCAGACGCTTGACGAAGCCGCGGCCAAAAGCGTGGGTTGCAACGACTGTCATACCAAGACCGATCAGCCGACGATGCATGCCAATCCGGGTGTCGTCCTCGGGTGTACGGATTGTCATGGTGGCTCGGCCAACGTCCGCTGGATCGGCGCAGACGATCAGGACACACAGCGCAGCGATCAAAAATACGCCGAAACTCGTGATGCGGCGCACGTACTACCGAAGTACCCCTCCGCTTGGCACTACCCCTCGAGTGCCAACCCCGAACGTACGTATGCACTGCTGAACAAGGAAGCGAACGAGTTCATCCGCTTCGTCAATCCGGGCGACTATCGTGCCGCTGAAGCAGCCTGCGGAGCCTGTCACTCCCGTACGGTCCACGATGCCGAGCGCAGCTTGATGGCTACCGCCACGATGTTCTGGGGCGGCGCCGCATACAACAACGGGCTGTTGCCCTTCAAAAATTACATTCTGGGCGAGAGCTACACCAAAGAGGGTGTTGCGGCGATTCTCGAGGGTGCAAAGACCACGGCCGAAGAACGTGACAAGCACGAGCTGGTCGAGCGCGTTTATCCCCTGCCGCGTTGGGAGAATCTGCCGCCTGCCGACATCTTCCGTGCTTTCGAGCGCGGAGGCCGCAACATCACGAATCTTTTCCCCGAGACCGGTATTCCGAATTCGTTGGGCCAGATCCAGCGACTCGAAGAGCCGGGTCGACCAGACTTCAAGCAATCCAACCGCGGTCCTGGCACCGGCGGTCGCATCGCCGTACCGGTGCTCAATATCCACAAGACCCGTTTGAACGACCCGTTGATGTGGTTCATGGGCACCAATGACAACCCGGGCGATTTCCGCTCGTCGGGATGCACGAGCTGTCATGTGGTGTACGCCAACGATCGCGATCCGCGACACGCCGGTCCGTATGCCAAGTTTGGCCATGACGGCCGAACGCAGACGGTGGATCCGACGATTCCGAAGGATCATAGCGGGCATCCGCTGACACACTCGTTCACCCGGTCGATACCGACCAGTCAGTGCATGATTTGTCACATGCACCAGCCGAACATGTTCATCAACTCGTTCCTCGGCTACACCATGTGGGACTACGAGTCGGATGCGCCGTCCATGTGGCCCGAGGAGCAGCAATTCCCGACGCCCGAGCACATTCGTCATGTACTCGATCGCAATCCCGAAGGCGCCGCGCCGCGTGGCAAGTGGGGAGATCTGGAGTTCCTCAAGGGCGTCAGTGAGCTCAATCCCAAGTTGAAGGACACGCAGTTCGCCGACTATCACGGTCACGGCTGGAATTTCCGCGCGATCCACAAGCGTGATCGCGAGGGCAACCTGCTCGATGCCGAGGGCAACATCGTCGCCAACGATGATCCGCAGAAGTGGCAGAAGACGGTACAGATGTCTTCGATTCACGTGGATGTCGGCATGCACTGCGTCGATTGCCACTTCGCACAAGATGCGCACGGTAACGGCTATCTGCATGGCTCGGTTGCCGCGGCGGTGGAAATCGATTGCAAAGACTGTCACGGGACGACCGCCGCAGTCGCCAACTTGCGCACCTCCGGCCCTGCGGCCCTGAAGTCAGGCACGAAGCTCGGCCTTATCCGCAACCCGGATGGCAAACTTCGCTTCGAGTGGCGTGGCGACACGCTGATTCAAAGATCTGCCGTGACCCCGGGACTCGAGTGGGAAGTATCGCAGGTCAAATATTCGGTCACGCCGGGCAATCCCCACTACAACGCCAAGGCTGCGCGCGCCAAGACGATGGCGAAGGATCCCAAGAAGCAAAATTTCGGACCGGATATTCCGTGGGAAATACTCGCCCACAATGACGACAAGATGGAGTGCTACACCTGTCACACCCCGTGGACGACGAGTTGTGGAGGTTGTCATTTGCCGATCGAGGCCAACGCCAAGACCGACCGTCATCGCTACGAGGGTGGCGAGACGCGCAACTTTGCAACGTACAACCCGCAGGTGTTACGCGAAGACATCTTCATGCTGGGTTGGCGCAGCCCGAGCGAGGGCGGAAAAATGGCGCCGGTACGTTCCTCGTCGGCGCTGGTACTGTCCTCGACAAACTCCAACCGCGAGCGAATCTATATTCAGCAGCCGCCGATTTCCGCCTCGGGCTACAGCTCGCAGGCGATGAATCCGCACTATCCACACACCGAGCGCAAAACCGAAACGAAGACCTGTAGTGATTGCCATCTCGCCAAAGAAGGCGACAACAACGCGATCATTGCGCAGACGCTGGGCTACGGGACGCAGTTCATCAATTTCGCTGGTCTCAATGCTTGGGTCGGTACCGAGAAGGGCGTGACCGCCATCGAGGTTACGGAGTGGGACGAGCCGCAAGCCGTGATCGGCAGTTATCTGCAGCGCTATGCCTATCCCAAGTGGTACTCCGAGCATCTCGGTCGAGGCCGTGAGCTGCAGCGCAGCAGCGCCTTGGGCGGTGACGTGGCGGGCTGCGTTCAGCTGCGTGGCGAGTATTTGTTTTCGGCCGAGGGCAAGCGCGGCCTGCGCGTGCTGGATGCAGCTGGTATCGCCAACAAGGGCATCAGCCAGAAGCTGATCAGTGCGCCGTTCTCGCCGCTCGGCCACAACACGCAGGTCAAGACGGCGAATGCCACCTGTGTCGCCTTGGCGACGACGCAGCCGGTACACCCGCCGCGCAATGAGGGCGATCTCATGCGCAAGGCGAACCTCGAGCAGCCGTTTTTACCGATCTACAACTTTGCGGTGATTACCGACTCGGTTGAAGGGCTCGTGCTGGTCGATATCAACACGCTCGCCGATGGTGAATTCAGAAACAACTTGCTGAAGCGCTTCGTGACCTGGAATCCTCAGGGCAAGCTGACCGGCGCGCGTTACCTGACCATCGCCGGCAACTTGGCGTATGTCGTCACCGGCAATCAAGTGGTTATAGTCGATCTGTCGACGCCGAGCGCTCCAAAGATTGCCGCCGAAATTCCGTTCGACTCACCGCGCGCCGTGGCAGTGCAGTTCCGCTACCTCTTCGTGACCACAGCGCGTGGTTTCGAGGTGGTCGATATCACCACACCGACTCGCCCGCGCAAACGAGTCGAGGCGACGGTGCCGCTCGCCAATGCGGGCGGCTTCACCGTCGCCCGTACTTATGCTTACGTGGCGAACGGGCGTGAGGGGCTCGCCATCATCGACGTGAAGCGTCCGCACGCAGCGCGTTTATTCCAGAAGTGGAATGCCGATGGTGGTCTCGTCGATTCGCGCGACGTGATGGTTGCTTCGACGAATGCCTCGCTCTTTGCGTATGTCGCCGATGGGCAGGGCGGTTTGAAAGTCGTGCAGTTGACGAGCCCGTCTTCGCAGCCGAACTTCTACGGCTTCAGCCCGGAACCGCGCCCGGAGCTGATCGCGCACAAGGCGACGCGGTCTGCCGCGCTCAGCCTCTCGCGACCTTTGGAGCGCGATCGCGCGGTCGACGAAAGTGGTGGCCAAGTGGCGGTATTCGGTCGCCGCGGTGCACGCCCATTCAATCTGCAGGAAATGCAGCGACTGTATCTCGATAACGATGGCGAGCCTTGGTACGTCGAGGACAACCCTGCCGTGCAGCAGGCGCAGAGGAACCCACGATGAGTTGGAAGAACACCCAATTGAAGTGGGCAGCGTTCGGTATTGCTGCCCTGACAATGCTGGCTGCACTCGCGGACGATGCCAAAGTTCGTCATGAAGGGGTGGCGACCTGTGCTTCCTCCTTGTGCCATGGTTCGAGTCAGCCGCTGAAGGCCTTCGACAGCGCCTTGCAGAACGAGTACACCACGTGGTCGCAGTTCGACCCACACAGCAACGCCTACAAAGTTTTGCTCAACAAGCGATCACAGGAGATCGCTCGTCGGCTGGGTATCGGTCCTGCCCACGAGGCACCAGCATGCCTTGCCTGTCATTCGGATGCCGTACCCGCAGCCCAGCGCGGCGTGAAGTTCCAGCTCGACGATGGCGTTGGTTGCGAGAGTTGTCACGGCGGCGCCGAGAAGTGGTTGGCGACTCACTACCAGAGCCCGCGAATTCCGCGCAGCGAGCACTTGGCGAATGGCCTGGTCGCGCTCGAGAAGCCCGAAGTGCTGGCCGGGACTTGTCTTGGCTGTCACGTCGGCGATCAAAATCGCTTTGCCAACCATCGCATGATGGCGGCGGGACATCCCCGACTTGTTTTCGAATTGGATACTTATCTCGAGTTGTGGCGCACCAGTGGTGGTCGCGAGCATTACCGCAAAAAAGCCCCGACGAATCACTCATCGACGTGGGTGAAGGGATTACTGGACTCCTCGCGTCATCAGCTCAACTTGATCGACCAGCATGGCACCGGGCGGATGGGCCCGATTCCCGACTTCGGCGTCTTCGCCTGTCACTCTTGTCATCGTGATCTGCGGTTGACCGCTTTCGGTGGTTCGAGTGCGCTTGGCAACCAGCCGGGTGATTTGCGTTGGCAGGATGCGCATTTATTGGTGTTGCGCCGCGTGACTGCAGCGCTGCAGTTGAACGCGCGCACCGATCTTGATCGGGCAATCGTTGCCTTGCAAAAAGCGGCACATGGTGATGCAGGCTCGTTGCGAGCGGCCTTGTCGCAATCCAGAACGGCGCTCTCGTCAGCCGAGAAACAACTTGCCGAGGTCAATTGGTCTGCAGCGCAGTTGAATGCCGTCGCGCAGTCTTTGGTTGATGCATCGCGGCGCGGCGAGTTTCCCGATCCGGCCGCCGCCGAGCAGGCTTCGATGGGCATGGTCGTCATGCTGGCGGGTCTGAAACTCGATCAAGGCAAGCGCGCGGAGATCAACCGACTCTTCGACGATCTGCGTGATGACAACGTGTTCGATCAGCGGCGCTTCGCCAAGTGGATGTCGATGCTCGATCCTCGTCAGTGAATGCACCCGCGCCGCGGCTGCGCGGACCTTGATTATTTTTGCTAACGCGCGCGTCAATCTGTCGTCTCGACGATAGACGAACGGGATCGGGTGCAAGATGACCAAGCAAATCTTCGACATGGTCTGGTTCGACAATACCGTGACGCAGTGACTGCTCGCGGCTGCGGCGTTCTTGGTCTGTTTCTTTGTGTTGCCCGCCATTCGTCTGTTCGTGATGGCCCGCGCGCGCCAGCTCGCCGGCCGCGATACGCCGCCATGGATCGATCTCGTGCTGCTGCTGGTCAGGCGCACTCGCCGACTGTTCCTGATCGTAGTCGCGCTTTATGCGGCCGAGCGATTCCTCAGCCTTTCACCGCGGATCGAGTCGGTCTCGACCGCGCTCATCGTGCTAACCTTCTGGATACAGGCGGCGCTTTGGGGGGTGGCCGCCGCCGAGTTCGCGCTCAAGCAGCGTCAGGAACAGATGATTGCGGCGGGCGAGACCAGCCAGTCGGGATCAATGAGCGTGCTGCTGTTCGTGGCTCGTGTCGCCATCTTTGCGCTTGCCGTATTACTCGCACTCGACAACCGCGGCGTCAACATTACCGCCTTGGTCGCGGGTTTGGGTATCGGCGGTATCGCGATCGCTCTCGCCGTACAGACCGTACTCGGCGATTTGTTGGCCTCACTTTCGATCACGCTCGACAAGCCGTTTCGTGTCGGTGATCTGTTGCGCGTCGATGATATCGAAGGTTCGGTCGAGTTCATCGGCGTACGCAGCACGCGCTTGCGCAGCGTGACGGGCGAGCAGGTGATCATTGCCAACGCCGATTTTTTGAAGAGTCGGGTACGCAATCTTGGACGCATGCCTGAACGACGAATGTTGTTTCAGCTCGGCGTGGCCTACGAGACGACACCGGAGAAGTTGGCCAGTGTCTCGTCGGTCGTGCGCCGCGCAATCGAGTCCGTGGAGGGGACACGCTTCGAGTACTGCGCATTGCACACCTTTGGCGAATACGCCCTCAACTTCGAGGTGGTGTATTTCGTGCCGGGTTGGAACGCGGTGCCCGGCCACTTCGTTACCGTCAATGATGCGGTGAGCCGGGCGATCCATGCGGCGTTCGCTGCGGCCGGCATTCCTTTCGCCTACCCCACGCGCAACGTCAACGTCATACAATAGACGATATCAACCCGCGAGATTTGCCTGCCAGATCAGCTGCCGAGTCGCAGCGTACCGACGAGGTCGGTCACGTTCGCCAGATTGTTGTCGGCGAGGTATTTTTCGATACCGGCATTGATCTTCTTGCAGATCATCGGGTCATAGAACAGCGAAGTGCCGATGCCAACGGCGCTCGCCCCCGCAATCATGAACTCGATGGCATCGGTTGCGGTGGTGATGCCGCCCTGCCCGATGATCGGCACTTTGTGTCGTTTGGCAACATCATGAACCTGAAATACTTTGAGCAAGGCTATCGGTTTGATGGCCGGGCCCGACAGCCCACCCTGCACGTTGCCGATGACCGGACGACGCGTTTTGGCATCGATCGCCATGCCCATGATGGTATTGATCACCGACAGACCATCGCTGCCTGCCTCGATGCAGAGGCGGGCGTTTTCCTTGATATCGGTCTGGTTGGGCGAAAGTTTGGTGATGATGGGTTTTTTGGTCACCGCACGACAGGCGGTGACCACTCGCGCCGACATCTCCGGGTAATTGCCGAAGGCGACGCCACCCTCTTTGACATTCGGGCAGGAGATATTGATTTCGATCGCATCGATCGGTGAGTCGTCGAAGCGCCGCGTCACCTCGGCATATTCTTCGAGGGTCGAGCCCGAGACGTTAGCGATGAAACGTGTCTCGCTGAAGTCGAGGGTGGGCAGGATGTTGTGCACCACATGATCGGTGCCCGGATTTTGCAAACCGATCGCGTTCAGCATGCCCATGGGGGTTTCGTAGACGCGATGCGGCGGATTGCCGAGCCGCGGGTCCAGGGTGGTGCCCTTGAGCACCACGGCACCACAATCGGTATTCGAAAAGCCCTCGACCCGCGTGTATTCCTCGCCGAAGCCGACGCAGCCCGAGAGCAGCACGATCGGTGACGAGAAATCCATGCCGAGAAAGCGATAGCGCAACGAGGACATGCCGTAATTATAGACCCCCGTGGCGTTGCTACCATGCGCAGCATGTTCCGCATCGTCTTGTTCGAGCCCGAGATTCCGCCCAACACTGGCAACGTTATACGTCTGTGTGCGAACACGGGTGTCGAATTGTATTTGATCAAGCCGCTCGGTTTCGATCTCGATCGGCGGTCCCTGCGTCGCGCTGGACTCGACTACCGTTGGATGACCGCCGTGCATGTGTACGATAATTTCGCCGCCTGCAGAGCGGCCTTACGCGCCGCGTCCGGGGCTGTTCCGGCTGCGTGGTACGCCGTCGAGACCGGAGGTTCGCGCCGCTACGATGAAGTCGCGTGGCGACCGGGCGATGTGCTGCTGTTTGGTTCAGAGCGGCGTGGTTTGCCGCCCGTGGTACTCGAAGAATTGTGCGACGAGTTCGGTACCGACTCGTTGGTCAGCATCCCGATGCGCGCAGGCAATCGCAGCCTCAACTTATCGAACGCAGTGAGCCTCGTGACCTATGAGGCTTGGCGACAGAACGGCTTTGCCGGCAGCTGACCTCGGCGTCTATTCGCTGAACTCGGCCTTGATCGGGCGTGACATCAGTGCTTTGACGACCTCGCGCGCCGGTAATCCTTCGTAGAGCAGTCGATAAATACCTTCGCAGATCGGCATATCGACGTTTTGGCGGGCGGCGACCAAGTGCACGGCACGCGCCGCGAGATAACCCTCGACCACTTGACCGATCTCGGCGAGCGCATCCTCGGCGGATTTGCCGGCGGCCAGCAGCAAACCGAAGCGTCGATTGCGTGATTGATCATCGGTACAGGTCAGCACCAGATCGCCGAGGCCAGCGAGACCCATGAAGGTTTCGCGTTTGGCACCGAGCGCGACGCCGAGTCGCGTCATTTCCACGAGTCCACGCGTGATCAGGGCGACCCGGGTGTTGGCGCCGAAGCCGAGACCATCGGCGAGACCTGTGCCCACCGCGAGAACATTTTTGATGGCCCCACCCACCTCGACACCGACGATGTCGTTAGAGGTGTAGGCGCGGAAACTGCCGTCCGAGAGACTTTTGGCGAGCTCGGTGGCGAAGGCCTCGTCCGCCGAGGCGATGGTCATGGCCGTCGGCAGACCGCTGCCGACTTCGCGTGCGAAAGTGGGACCCGAGAGCACGGCAAAGGCGCGGCGATCACCGAGGATTTCGCGAGCGACTTGATGGGGCAGCAAGCCGGTTTCGCGTTCGAAACCCTTGGTGGCCCAAGCGAGACGCACCTGCTTGTCGAGGCGTGGTGCGATTTCTTTGAGCAGCTTGCGCAACGCATGGCTGGGCACGGCGATGAGGATTTCGCCCGCGCCGCTCAGAGCTTCATCGAGATTGCGGGCGACGCTCAGATGCTCTGGAAAAGTCGCATCCGGCAGGTAGCGCGCGTTGCGACGCTCGTGCGCCATGGTGGCTTGCTGCGCGGCATCGCGACCCCAAAGGCGGGTCGGATGCCCGGCGCGGGCGAACTGTATGGCGAGAGCGGTGCCCCAGGATCCGGCACCGAGCACGGCCAGCGCGGCGGCCGTGTCGTTCATCGATTAGCTGTTCAGTGCCGGCGGTGCTTGTTCCGCCTGCTGCTGCGCTGCGGCGGCATCGGTCAGCGAGCGCATGTAGAGCGCATCAAAGTTCACCGGCGGCAGCAGCAGTTGCGGGAAGCCACCCTGTGTGACGAGGTTCGCGATGTTGGCGCGCACGTAAGGGAAGAGCACGGCCGGAGCGACTGCAGCCACGGCACGTCGATACTCTTCTTCATTGAGATTGCGCACACCGAACAGACCCGCCTGTTGTACCTCGACGAGAAAGGCGGTGTTGTCGCCAATCTTTGCCGTGATGCTCACCGTGAGCACGATCTCGCGCATTTCCGGCGACACCGCTTCGGAGGCCGTATTCAGGTCGAGACCAATTTGCGGATTCCACTCACCCTGGATGCGCGGACCTTTGGGCGCTTCGAAGGAGCAGTCCTTCAAATAAACGGACCGCAGAGAAAATTCTGGGGCGTTCGGATCTTCGCCGGGTTGGGTAACGCCATCGGCGCGCGGATCGGGATCGGACATTTGGTCTGGCCTCTGTGGTACGGGTGTTCGTGGACGTATGGGCCGGCGCAGTGCGCCGGGTCAGGCGGCGAGCAGCGGATCGAGTCCGCCCTGCGCATCGAGGGCATGCAGATCGTCGCAGCCGCCGACATGCACAGCGCCAATGAAAATTTGCGGTACGGTGTGGCGGCCGCTGCGCGTCATCATCTCTTGACGCAGCGCCGAGTTGCCATCGACATCGATGATTTCGAGATTCGCGTTCTTGCGTTCGAGCAGTTGGCGCGCCCGCGTGCAGTACGGACACCATGCCGTCGTATACATCACGACCTTACTCATGACTTGCCCTTGGTCATGACCTCGCCACGAGCGAGCGGCAGATTCTCGCCACGCCAGCCGCTGAGTCCGCCTTTGAGGTTGAAGGTCTGCTTGAAACCCTGTCTGGCCAGAACGCGCGCGGCGGCGGCACCGGTCGAACCGGAGTCGCAATAGACGATCAAGTTTTTCTCTTTGTACTTTTTGAGGGTGTCGCCGGCGGTGAGCATGTCGGCTGAATCCATGCGCCGTGCCCCCCCGATGTGGCCGGTGGCGAACTCCTCGGGCTTGCGCAGATCGATGATCAGGGCGCCCTGGTTCTGCATGCGGATGAGGTCCTGCGGTGAGACGCCGGCGAAGGCGTCACGGCGGGCGCGGATCTCGAACACCAGCACGAGTGCGGCTGCGACCGCAGTCATCAGCACGAGCCATGGGTGATTGGCGATGTACTCTGGCAACTTTTCCACGAGCGAGATTATACAATCTATGCCGATGCTCGGCCGTATGACCCGTATTTTGCTGGTGTTGGCAGGGTCGGCGCTGCTCGGCGTCGCCATTGCTCAGGATGCTCCACGCGCAGAGGCAGAACTGCGCCAATTGCGCAGCCAAATCGAACGAATCCGCGGTCAGGTCGCAAAAGATGCCGCCGAGCGCGACCGTCTCACCCGCGCGTTGCGGACCGCCGAAACCGCCGCAAATCGTGCCCGTGGCGAACTCGACCGCTTGCGTGGCGAACGCACCGAACGCGAGCAGCGCCGGGTTGACCTCGCTGCGCAAAAAACGGCTCAAGAAACCGAATTGGCGCGTGAACGCGGCGAACTCGCCGCCCAACTGCGCGCCGCCTATCTGATCGGCCGCGAAGAGCCGCTCAAGCTGTTTCTGAACCAGCAGGACCCGGCGCGCACCGGGCGCATGTTCGCCTATTACGGTTACTTCGGTCGGGCGCGTGCCGAGCAACTGGGCGCAATCGAAACTCGGGTGCGCGAAATCGAGCTGCTGGACGCGAGCCTCGAGACCGAGCAGGAGCGCATCGCGCGGCTTGAACAAGCCCAGCGCGGTGAAGTGTCACGCCTCGAAAAAGCCCGCAGCGAACGTGGCGAAGTGCTGGCGAGTCTCACTGCAGAATCGATGGCGCGCAGCGCGAGTCTGCAGCGACTGCAACGCGAGCAGGCCGCACTCGAAAAATTGCTGCGCGAACTGCGCCGCGCGGTGCCGAAGTTTCCCCCCGACAATCGCAGTCCGTTCGCCAATATGCGTGGCAAGCTGGCCTGGCCTGCGAGCGGCCGGCTGGTTGCGCGCTTCGGGCAGCAGCGTGCTGGCACGGTGAAGTGGGAAGGTATGCTGATTTCGGCGCCGCGGGGGACGCCCGTGCGGGCGGTCCATCGTGGTCGGGTGGTCTATGCCGATTGGTTGGCAGGCCTGGGTCTGCTGCTGATCATCGATCACAGCGGCGGTTATCTCAGTCTTTATGGGCACAACGAACAGTTGTTCCGGGCCGTCGGCGATCAGGTTAATGCCGGCGATACCATCGCCGGCATCGGCGATACCGGCGGCCGCGCCCAGCCCGAACTTTATTTTGAAATCCGTCAGTCGGCGAGACCGCTCGATCCCGCGCCTTGGTTCAAAGATCGACAACCCTGATTCACGGCGCGACTCGGTTCGTCTCTGCACCGCGTACTTCCGCAACGCCGTGCCTGTAGAATTTGTCGCCGTGAAATCTTTTCGTGCCTTGTTCCCGATCGTCGGTATCGCAGGTCTGATGGCCGGCATAGTACTGGCGCGGTTCGTTATTTTTCCGCCGGCTGATCAGCTCGCAGTCGCTTCGCCGCCGCACATTACAGATGCTGCAGTGCCGATCGCGCAGCCGCTGCCGGCCGCCGATGCGCGTCGACTCGCCGAGGCCGTGGCGCAGATTCGCCGTGAATATGTTGATGAAATCCCCGATGGCAAGCTGATCGACGGCGCTTTGCGCGGTTTGCTCGCCGGGCTCGATGCGCACTCCGAATATCTCGATCCGCGCGAGTACGAAGAGCTGCGCCGCGGTGCCGCCGGTAACTATCCGGGCATCGGTATCGAGGTCTCCGCCGACAATGGCTTCATCAAAGTTCAACGACTACTCGAAGACTCACCGGCCGCGCGCGCCGGAATCCGCGCCGGTGATTTGATACTGCGGATCGACGGTGAACCGGTCGGTGCCAACGTGGCCGCCGCGATCGAGCAGATGCGCGGACCAGCGGGTTCTCTGGTCAGACTCACCGTGCGTCGCGCCGCTGGCGATGAGCTGGTCGATGTGGTGCTGGAGCGCGCACGCGTCGAAGTGCACAGCGTGAGTGGCGAGCGACTCGATACAGGTTACGGATATCTGAGAATCGCCGCTTTCAGCGACACCACGCCAGCGGATTTCGCGCGCACGATCGAGCGGCTGCGTCGCGAGCAGTCCGACCTGCGCGGTATCGTCATCGACCTGCGCAACAATCCTGGCGGGGTACTCGAGGCGGCCGTTGCGGTCGCCGATACCATGCTCGATCGAGGCAACATCGTCAGCGCGCGTGGTCGCGCAGCCGATGCCCGCTTCCGCATGGACGCCAAGCCCGGACAAATCCTCGCGGGCGTCGACATTGCCGTACTGGTCAACGGCGCTTCGGCCTCGTCAGCCGAAATCGTTGCCGGTGCGCTCAAAGATAACGGTCGTGCACTGCTGGTCGGTCGGCGTACCTATGGCAAGGGATCCGTACAAAGCGTGATTCCGCTTGCCGACGGGCATGCCATCAAGCTGACGACCTCCCGCTACGCGACACCCTCCGGTGCCTACATCAACGAGCGCGGCATAGCGCCCGATGTCGCGCTGGCCGGCCCCGATTCCGCACCCACTGACCCCAGTGTCGACGACGAGGTACGTGCGGCAATGCGCGAACTGCAGCGCCGTGCACCCAAGGGCACGCGAACTGCAGAAAATAGGAAGCCACGCGCATGATCGAGCTGCTGCAGTATTTTTTGGATTTCGTCCTCAACCTCGACAGTCATCTGGTCGAGTTGATGCGCCAGTATGGACTGTGGATCTACGCGATCCTGTTCGTGATCGTGTTTGCCGAGACGGGACTCGTGGTCACGCCGTGGTTGCCGGGTGATTCGCTGCTGTTTGCCGTCGGTACGCTGGCCGCCATAGATACCAGTGGCACGCTGCATGCGCCGACGGTCGCGGTGTTGTTGATCGTGGCGGCCATCCTCGGCAACAGTTGCAACTACGCGATCGGCAAGGCCATCGGCCCGCCGGCCTTCAGCGGTCGCTACCGATTGCTGAGGGTGGAGTATCTGCAGCGGACCGAAGCGTATTTCGACAAGCATGGTGGCAAGACGGTGATGTTGTCGCGCTTCTTGCCGATCTTGCGCACCTTTGCACCGTTCGTGGCGGGTGTCGCGCGCATGGAGTATCCGCGCTTTCAGGGATACAACGTGTTGGGCGCGATCATCTGGGTAGCCATTTTTCTGGGCGGTGGCTACCTGTTCGGCAATATTCCGCTGGTCCGTGACAACTTCGGTATTGTCACCTTGATGATCATCTTTGGTTCGTTGATACCGGTCGTGATCGTGGCGCTGCGCAGCAAGCGCTGAGGCAGCACCACGATCGATCGCTGCAGACTCAGAGGCTGAGGATTGCGCCGACCAGACCGCCGATCAGCAGTGCCAGCATCGGCAAAGTCGCGAGCCCGAAGCCTGCGCTGCGCTTCTCGGCGGCTTTGACGTAGCCCGTGAAATACAGAAAACGACCAACGACGAAGATGGCGCCGAGCACGGTGGCCCAGGTCACGCTGATGAACAACGCGAACGACCACAGTGAGGGAATGAAGATGATCAGCTGCTCGAGCGTGTTCATCTGCGCCCGATAATAGCGTTCGAAGTCGACGTTGCCGCTGGTCGCCGGCGCCTTCACACCGAAGCGGTAGCGAGCGCGACCGACGGCGAGAGCGAAGCCAAAGTACTCGATCAGTGCGACCAGCATGACAATATAAACGGGTGCGTATTCTGCCGACATGGGAACCCCCTGAATTGAAAACGGGTCGAATATAGCCTGTCGGCGCCGTACGCGCAGGAGGAGATGGAAGATGCAAGGACGCGCACTGCGCAGGCTGACCGTACTGTTGGCCTCGACGCCCCTGTTATCGACCTTGTGGGCGCCGCCAGCGATGGCGACCGATCTGCAGTTTACGGGGTATGCGCGCTCGCGCGATGACGGGCGCTTGCTGTACGTCGAATCGCACCATGTGCGCAATGCGGGCGCGGTCGGCGAAACGCGCATCGTCATGTATCGCTGCAGCATCGATGGACCGGCGTTCGCACGCAAAGAGCTCACCTATGGCAGCGTGCGCGAAGAACCCGAATTCAGTTTTACCGATGCCCGTCGTGGCTACCTCGAAGGCTTGCGTCGCACCACGCAGGGCCCGCTGGTATTTCAGCAGGAAAACGCACGGGCGCCGCGCCGTGAAGCCAAGGTGCCCGCCAATACCGTAATCGTCGCCGATGCGGGCTTCGATGAATTCGTGCGCAAGCACTGGGCCGAGCTCGAGGCGGGCAAGAGCGTTCGTTTTCCGTTCCTGATCCCGAGTCGTCTCGACTACTTGCGCTTCAAAGTAAAGAAGCACAACGAAGTCAAGATCGACGGCGCGACCGCCAGTGTCATCCGCCTCAATCTTTCGGGGGTGCTTGGCTGGTTTCTGCCGTACATTGACGTGTCTTACCGCAAGACCGATCGAGTGTTGATGCGCTACGAGGGGCTCACCAACATTCACGGTGACAACAACGAAAACCTCGTGGCGATCATCGAATTTCCGCTGCGCGAGCGGCGTACTGTGCCGGCGGTCGATTTGCTCAAGCTGCGGGCGGAGACTCTCGTTTCTCGTTGTTGAGCGGAGTGCGCGGCCAGTTCACGAGAATCGTGCCGACCAGAATTACCGCTGTGCCGAAAATTTGCAGACTGCCGAGCCGTTCATCGAGTACCCACCAGCCGAGCAGCAGCGCAACCGCTGGATTCACGAAACCATAGGTCGCAAGCTGCGCCGGCGTCACGTTGACCGATAGCCAAGCGAAAGCGGTATACGCCACGCCGGAACTTGCAATGGTCATGTAGGCCAGCGCGAGCAAACCTTGCGTATCCCAACTCCAACGCGTCACGTCGCCTTGCAACAGCGCCGGGACCAGCAGCATCAGTCCACCGCAGAACATCTGCAGAGCCGTGAAGGTCATGAGATCGAGCGCCGGATTAGTATCACGGATATGTATGGTGCCCGCAGACCAGCAGAAGCATCCGAACACCATCACCATTGCCGGCCAAATCGAGGCGACGGCGGCATCGCCGCCGCCCGGCAAGATGATCAGGCTGGTGCCGGCGAAGCCCGCCACAAGACCGATCGCGACTCGAGACGAAATTCTTTGGGCGCGAGCACCGAACATACCGAGCAGCGGAATCCAGAAGGACGAAGAGACGTTGAGCAGCGCCGCGAGATTCGAGGGCAGATGCTGCAGGCTCCACAAGGTTGAACCATTGGAGAGGAAAACTGCAAGACAACCGACGGTGGCGAAGGTTTTCCAGTCGGCGCTCGTCAAGGCGGGCAGCCACGGCTGACCCGTTCGTCGAGCGAGTAGCCGGGCTACGACGAAGAGCAGCAGTCCGCCAGTGATGAAGCGCGCCGCGCCAAAAGCAAACGGCGGCAAGCGGCTGACGCCGATCTTCGTCATCAGGTAGCTCGAGCCCCAGATGAGATAGATGATCGCGAACGAAACGACGAGTTTCGTGCGTCGCGAGGCGTCGAGCTGACCGCTCACTTGTTTTTTTGGCGGTGCGCCGGCTTTAGCCAGCGCGCGCGGCAGCCTCGGCGCGGGTGGCGGTGCGATACATCAAAAAGCCGAGCAGCGCGAGTACGCCGAGACCCAACCATTCACCGAAGCGCAGCCCAGCGGGTAGCGCGAGCACATCGGGGCTTCCTGAGGTGACGATGGGGACGGCGATGGCAATACCCATCAGTGCTTCGCCCGTGATCATGCCCGCCGCAAACAACAGGCCCTTGCGCCCACGTCGCTCGAAATCGGCCACTGCACAGCCTGCGCGACGCAGGTGTCGCTCGGCGAGGAAGGCCAACATACCGCCGAGAAAGATCGGCGTCATGAGTTCGATGGGTAAATAAATGCCGACTGCCACGGCGAGCACCGGAGTACGGAAACTCGAACCACGCGCCCGCAAAATTTCGTCGACGATGATGATCGCGACGCCGATCACGGCGCCGATGATGATCATGTCCCACGGCAGACTGCCACCGAACAGACCTTTGGATACCGAAGCCATGAGCGTCGCCTGCGGGGCGAGCAGCGGATTCGGATGTTGTTCGGTCGGTATGCCGATGCCGTAAGCCTGCGCGAGCAGATTGAGCACGGGTGCCATGACGAGCGCACTGCTGGCCGCGCCGATGGCGAGCATGACCTGTTGCCGCCACGGTGTGGCGCCGACGATATGACCACATTTGAGATCTTGCAGATTGTCGCCG
>VGUP01000046.1 GCA_016874175.1 Gammaproteobacteria bacterium
GACGGCCAACAGGGATTGCTGGGTCGAGTCTTCTCATAATCCCTTGGTCCTTGGTTCGAATCCAAGCGGGCCCAGTCTTTCACCGAAGACAGATTCGCAGCGTATCCGACCCTCGTGCGGGAAGGGTCCAAGTGTCAAAAAGGAGTTCTGACGAGGGCGCCGGTGAGACAGGCTGAAGACGCGTGTTCATCTCATCGTTACATAACTTCGCTAACGCTGATGATTGGAGGCGCGTTGTGAGGCCTCCGCTGAGCTACTGTTGTAGAGCCACTCGCTGACAACGCTGCGCAAGATCAGCGGCTCGAGCGTGCTATCGTTCCCTCGATATCGATCGGGGGGGAGTCTGCGATGAATTGGTCAGCCGCGTTGTTGGGCTTGGTGCCGTGGGGTTTGCTTATCGGGACTACGACAGCCGCGACTGCGCCCGCATTGGCGGTGCAATTACGCCCGATCGCGGCAACCGATGGCGAGATCGCCAGCGTCGATATTGTCATTCGATGGGATGCGTCGGTCGCTACATCAGGTGCCCGCGAGCCTCTGCAGTTGCGCATGGCGCACGTTGTATCCAATGTCGATACCGTCGCGCGGGAAATCGTGGTCGCCGCGAGCGATGCGCAGGGTGAGCTACCGCTGACGGTGAACGATGAGGGTGAGGATGCGAGCGCTATACGCTATTGGCGTTCCGCGCGAGCGGTGACGGGCGCGTTGCAGATCCGCTATCGCGCCGCGATTCATAATCGCTTGGCGACGCGCGGAGCGGCGCCGCCGTTCGAGTTGCGTCGCGAGGGCGGTGGGTTCTCGGGGGCGGGTGTCGCATTCCTTTTGCTGCCGGATGTCGAAATTCCTCATCTTTTGAGCGTGCAGTGGGACCTCTCGGCCTTGCCTGCGGGAGCGCGCGGGGTCAGCAGCTTTGGTGTCGGCGACACCGTCCTCGATGTGGCTGCACCGCCGTCACGCCTGGCGAGGTCGTTCTATATGGGAGGGCGAGTCTCGCTCTATCCCGAGGACGTACGCGACCGAGGTTTCTTCGCAGCCTGGATAGGTGAGCCGCCTTTCGATGCGCGTGAGCTCATGCGCTGGACTGAGCAACTCTATGCGCGTTTCGATGAATTTTTTGCTGGTGACGCTGCGCTGCGTTACGGCGTGTTTCTGCGCCGCAATCTGGTCAATCCTGGTGGCGGGGTCGGATTGCAGGATTCGTTCGTGGGCACGTTTGACACAGGGACGGACGAGGCCGATTTTCGCTTGACGCTGACGCACGAGATGTTTCACACGCGATCGCCCTACATCGCGAATCCTCCGGGACTCGCTTCGCAGTGGTTTCCCGAAGGTCTCGCGGTGTTTTATCAGCGCGAGCTGCCATGGCGATTCGGCATGATCAGCGAGGATGATTTTTTGAACGACCTGAATTTTCATGCTGGTCGCTATTTCACCAATGCGCTGGGTGATGCGCCGTTCGCCGAGGTGCCGCTGCGTTTCTGGGAAGACACGCGGATCCGCACCATTCCCTACGATCGCGGTTCCTTCTATTTCGCGAACCTCGACCATCGACTGCGCAACCGCAGTGAGCGACGCCGTTCGCTGGACGATTTGGTGCATGAGATGCGCCGCCGTGCGCTCGCCGGCCAGCGTCTTGGGCTCACCGATTGGGAGGGTCTGTTACGTAATGAACTCGGTGAAGAAGAGGTTGGTGTCTACCGCGCGATGCTCGGTGGGGCGTGGCAGATTCCCGACTCATCGGCTTTCGGCCCATGCTTTCGCCGCACGACCGCGATGTTGCGGCGCTACGAACTCGGCTTCGAACCCAAGGTGCTGGCCGAGCCCCGCAGGATCGTGAGGGGGCTCGTGCCCCGCTCCGCCGCGGAGCTTGCGGGTCTGCGCAATGGTGACGAGATTCTGCGGCCGGTGGGTCAGGACGCCATCCAGGGCGATCAGCAGCGCGAGCTCGAATTGCAGATCAGACGGGACGGCCGCGATTTCTCCATCCGCTATCTGCCGCGCGGCGAATCCATGTCGGTCTGGCAATGGCAGCGCGATCCTTCCGTTGCGGCTACCACTTGCAGAGCGAACTGATCAAGTGCGACCGAGCGCTGCGAGCAGGCGATCGATGTCTGTCATGTCGTTGAACACCGACACGGAGATGCGGAATCGGTTCGATGAGGTCGTGATTTTGACCTTAGCTGCATTCAACTTCGGCCCGAGCGTGGCCGTTGCATTCGGCATTACGCAAGCGACCAATGGGGTCTGCGATTCTTTGGGCGTCAGCAGCGTGTAGCCGAGTTTGGGCAGCTCGTCCTTCAGGCGTGAGACCAGCGTCTGCGCGTGGGCCTGGATGTTCGCAACGCCGAGTGCATGGATGTATTCCAGCGAGTGATTGAGCATCGCGATCGGCACATGAGCGTGCGTACCAAGGGCGAATGCGCCGGTCGCGTTGTCGCGGAACGCGTAATCGGCGGTTTTTTCGCCGGGCGGGTCGAGCGGATATACATGACTCTGAAATCGGCCGATGCCGAAATATCCGTAGAACGAGCGTTTCAGCTTCGCCTGAAGATCCTTGCGGACGTACAGGAAGCCGAGTCCAAAGTCGCCCATGAGCCACTTGTAGCTCGCCGTCGCGGCAAAGTCGACACCGCTGTCATGCAGATCGATCGGTACGCAGCCCGCCGCGTGGATGATGTCGGCAAACACCAGCGCGCCAGCTGCATGGGCGATTTCACAGACTGCTTTCAGGTCGTGCTGAAAGCCGTTGATCGTCGAAACCAGCGAGAGCGCCACCAGCTTGGTGCCGGGCACGATGGCGCGTCGAAGGTCCTCGAGTTCGATGCGTCCGTCGCGCGGATGCACCCAGCTCACCTGCATGCCCTGTCGGCCCGTTTCTTCGTAGAGCGGCAGGCTACCAAAGAAATGCAGTGTTTCGCTGACGATATGACCGCCAGACTCCGGTATGCCGAGCGCACGCAACACCATTTGCTCGCCAGTCGTGGTGCTTTGAACGAAGGTGACCTCGTCGGGATCCGCATTGACGAGGTGCGCAAAGCGCATCAAGGCACCCTGCGAGTCGAGCTCGAATTTCGGTGCGGCAACATCGAGGCTGCGCGAGGCGAGATAGGCCGCGGCGGCAGCTTTTGCACCAAGCGGCAGGGGGTGCTGTGCGCCGGAGTCGAGATAGGTCACGCCCATCGGCGCAAAGGCGGCCTTGTCGGGAAATCGCTTGCTCTGTCCCGTATTGCGGCCATCGGTTGGCGTGGCCGAGGCAAGACCGTACCCAGCAAAGGGCGGGCTGCCGGCGACGGTGAGCCATTCTCGGCGCGTCATGTCCATCGGAAGATCACCACTCATGGGCTGAAAGGGTAGCAGGGGGGTGTGGACTAAACCCATGCTATTTCCATGACAGGGGCCCGTCCACTGCATGAATCGTGTCGCCTCGGCCCCGCGATAAAGTAAGAAAACTGTTGATTCGTGTCTCATACGGAATAAAGATTCCGTCATGACCGAAGATCTCTCGAAGGTTGATTTACGCATCCTGGATCAACTGCAGCGCGATTGTTCGCTGTCGTCCGGGGAACTCTCCGAGCGCGTCGGTTTGTCGCAATCACCGTGTTGGCGTCGTTTGCAGCGGCTGAAGGACGAGGGCTACATCCGTCGCCAAGTGGCGCTGGTGAACCCGTCAAAGTTCGGCGAGTTCATCTACATTTTCGCCTACCTGCGCATGGTCACATTGACTGATGCGCAGCGCGAGGACTTTTTACGCAAGGTAGAGTTGACGCCAGAGATTCTGGAGTGTCACGCGATCTTTGGCGAGATGGACATCATGATGAAAATCATCGTGCCTTCGATGGACTGGTACCAAAACTTCATGTTTAAAACCTTGCTCAAGTTGCCGGGAGTGCAGAACGTGCAATCCACGGTCACGTTGACGGAACTGAAGTCGACGACCGCGATACCGCTGCGTCTCGGCATGTCGCGCACTGCCGAATAACCTCGGCGATACCCGGGCGGCGAGGCGGCACGTTTATGCAGCGCCTACGCGTCGGACGCTGCAACCTGCATAACTGTCGGGCCGGCTGGCCGGTACCGTGAGGTCAATATGAACTCCGCCGCCCATTTTTCTGCCCGGCTCTTTCAGGGCCGTCGAGCACGCGCGACGGTCCGCGTCGTCATGATTTCGGTCGGCTCGCTGCTCGGCCCGATAAATTCTTTGGCGAACCCAGGCGTGACGCCAACCTCGCCGCTTGGTGCCGGACCGCCGACCGCCACGATGCGCCCCGCCGTCATCACCCAACACAGCGGCGTATTCAACGGCCTGCGCGTCGCTTATACTGCCACGGTCGACGGCATCGATGTCGCTGATTCGAAGAATCGGCACGGTGCGCGGGTGGTGACCTTCGCCTACACAGTCGATACGTTGAACGGTCGCAAGGTCGATACCGCACGGCGCCCGGTGATGTTTGTCTTCAATGGCGGACCGATCGTCGCCTCGGTCTATCTGCACATGGGCTCATTCGGTCCGCACCGCGTCAGGTTTCCCGAGGATCCGCAAGCGGGCAACGGCGGCTGGCAACTCGAGCAAAACCCTTATTCTCTGCTCGATTCGACGGACCTCGTTTTTATTGATCCGGCTGCCACCGGCTTCAGTCGAGTGGCTCCGGGCAAGAATCCCGCAGATTACCATTCGGTCGTCGCCGACGGACAGCAGACTGCCGCGTACATCACCGCGTGGTTGCGCAAGCACGGCCGCCTCGACTCGCCGAAGTTCGTCTTCGGCGAGAGCTACGGGACGCACCGAGCGGCTGAGGTGGGTCGTCAACTGGCCACGGCGCACGAACCCGTGCTGCTCGATGGCATGGTGCTGTTTGGTCAAGCCGTGAACATCGCAGAGTACTCGCAGCGACCGCGCAACATCATCAGTTACGTGGTTTCGTTGCCGACCTTGGCGGCGACTGCCTGGCATTTCGGCTTTGCGAATCGTGAGGGAAGGACGCTAGAGGGGTTCATCGCGGCGTCACGCGAATTTGCCCGCGACGAGTATCTGCTCGCACTCTATCGCGGCAACACGCTGCCGCCGAACGAGCGCGAACGTATCGCCGAGCGGCTGCAGGAGTTTTCCGGGATCAGTGCGGCGTGGTATCTGCAGAATGACCTCAAAATCACCAAGGAGCACTATCGGGCCGAACTCCTGAAAGATCGCGGTTTGCTGCTTGGCCGAAACGACTCGCGCTACACCGCAAAGATCGACGAGCGCGGTACAGGTCCGGATCCCTCGAACGTGCTGCCACAAGCGCTCGAGCAGGCTTTCGAGCGCCACATGCGTCAGACGCTCAAGGTGGATTGGGACGAGCCCTACATATTTTCGGCAGGAGTCGGCGGATTCGATGCCTGGGATTGGGGTGCCAAGTCGCCGTTTGGCGACTGGCCCTATGTCGATTCGATCAATTTGTTGATGAACAAGAATCCGCGCTTTCGCGTGATGCTCGGAACCGGCTATCACGATACCCAAACCACGATCGGTGCGGCCGAGTATGCCTCTACACAATCCGGCTGGCCGGCCGAGCGGACAAGGGTACATGAATATCCGGGCGGGCACATGGCGTATTCGATCGACTCCACCGCCAAGACGCTCGGTGACGACTTGCGCGAATTCTTTGGCACGGTGCCTTGAGTAGCATGTCTGCCGTCAATCTCGCCGTATACGGCGCAGACGAGGTTGCTCGTTGGCTCGACTGGGAGGGGTGCATCGCCGTAGTCCGCGAAGCGATGCGCGGCTTGAGCGCCGAAGGGATCGAGCAACCACTTCGCAGCATCTCGACGCTCGGTGCTGGACAACTATTTGCGCTGATGCCCGGGGTTGCAGCGAATGACATTGGGTTCGGCGCCAAGGTCATCAGCGTGTTCAGCGATCCGGCGCGTGAAGGGCGCTCCCGGCATCGTGGCGGCGTACTGCTCTTCGACCGCTTATCTGGCGAGCCCGTCTGTCTGGCCGATGCCCACGAAATCACGCGGATCCGCACTGCTTGCGCGAGCGCCGTGGCTACCGATGCGCTGGCTCGCGCGAACTCAAGGGTTCTTGCAATCTTTGGTACCGGCGTGCAAGCGGAGGCTCATTTTCACGCATTATGCCGAGTGCGCAGCTTCGAACGAGTAATTCTTTGGGGGCGCGATGCGCAGAAAGCACGGGCATTGTGCGACTTGTTGCGCACGGGCTCCGACTGCGAGGTGACGGTGGTCACCGATCCCGCAGCGGCAGCAGCGGACGCCGATGTCATCTGTACCACCACCTCATCAGCGGTGCCGGTGCTCAAACATGTGTGGTTGAAATACGGTACCCACGTGAATGCCGTCGGTTCGAGTTTCCCGGGACCCGTCGAGGTCGATGATGATTTGGTGGTTGCGAGTCGTTACATCGTCGATAGTCGGCGATCAGCACTCGCCGCGGCCGCCGAATTCCTCAAGGCGCGCGCGGCTGGACTCGTGGGTGACGAGCATATCGTGGCCGAAATCGGCGAGGTACTGCTTGCCCGGGTGGCGGGACGACAGGATGACTCGCAGTTGACGCTCTACAAGTCTCTCGGACATGTGGTTCAGGATCTGGCGGCTTCCGCCTATGTTCATCGACGCGCTGCTGCGTCCGGAGTGCTTGCCCATGAATCATCGCGCGATAGCTGAGTCTCGATCGTCGCGCATGCCCGCCATTGCGCTGGCATGTCTCTTTTGTTTTGCGCTCGCACAACAAGGCTTCGCCCAGACGCTCGAGCGACTGACCATCGTTCAGGGCAGCGAGAAAGTCGGGTACGTCGTCGGTTCGACTGCCAAGGATCTCGTGGAAGTCGACTTTCATGTCGACAACAATGGTCGTGGCCCGAAGCATCGCGAGACGATCCGTCTGAACGACGCGGGTATTCCGCTCGAGTGGCGAGTGCAAGGCACATCGTTGATGGGCGGAGCCGTCGAGGAGCGCTATTGGTGGCAGAGCGCGCGCGCGCGCTGGATCAGCCAAGCTGACCGCGGCGATGTCAAATCGCCTCGACCCCAGATGTATCTGTTGAACGATCGCAGCCCTTGGGCGCTCGGTATTTATGCGCGCGCTTTGCTCCAGACCGAGGAGCGACGCATCGAGGCGTTGCCTTCGGGGGCGCTGCGACTCGAAACGGTACGCGAGATAAGTCTCGGCGAGGGATCCGCTGCCGTAACGGTGACGATCTATCGCTTGCACGGTCTCGGTCTCGAGCCTGATCTGCTCATGCTCGATACGCAACAACGACTGTTCGCCCAATTTGACGACAAGTCCGTTGTTGTTCGCGAGGGGTACGAATTCCTTGCGCCGGTGCTCTTGAAGCTCGGCAGCGAACTCGAGGTGGAGGCCGTTCGGGCGATGCAGGCCCGACTCGCTCGACGCAGCAACGTGCCGATTCGAATCCGCAACGTGCGTATTTTTGATCCGCATGCTGGCCAACTTTCGGGGCTTTCCACGGTGGTCGTAATGCGCGACCGGATCACCGCGGTGATGCCGTCAGCCGAGGACAGCATACCGGTTACCGATCAGTGGGTGATCGAGGGCGAAGGTGGAACGCTGGTGTCCGGGCTGCACGACATGCACTCCCATGCCACCCTGCGATCGGGACTCTTTTATTTGGCCGCTGGTGTGACTGCAACGCGCGATCAGGGTAATGCCAATGATTTTCTGCTCGATCTGATACCCCGCATCGAATCCGGCGAGATTGCCGGACCGCGGATCTCCGCCAGCGGATTCATCGAGGGACGCAGTCCGTTCTCGGCGCGCAACGGCATTATTCCGGAGCGTGAGGGTGATGCGCTGCGTGCGGTCGACTGGTACGCCGACCGTGGCTATCGACAGATCAAGATCTACAACTCGATGGACCCGGCCTGGGTTGCGCGCTTGGCCGCTCGCGCGAATGCGCGCGGGCTGAAGGTGACGGGCCATGTGCCGGCCTTCATGTCGCCGGATCAGGCGATTCTTGCTGGCTACGATGACATCGCACATGTCAATCAGTTGATGCTGGGTTGGTTGCTGCAGCCCGGTGAAGACACGCGCACGCTGCTGCGATTGACGGGCATGGCGCGTGGCGCAACGCTCGATCTCGCACATCCTCGAGTCCGTCGCACCGTGGACCTGATGAAATCCAAGGGTGTTGCGCTCGATACGACCGCGGTGATTCTTGAGCGACTGATGACAAGCCGCGCGGGCATCGTCCCGGATGGTGACGTGGATTATCTCGAGCATGTCCCGGTGGGATACCAGCGCTATCGCAAGCGTACCTTCGTGCCGCTCGGTTCCGTGGAGGAGGATCGGCAATACATCTGCGGCTTCGACAAGGTTCTCGAAGTGCTGAAGCTATTGCACAACGAGGGGATTCAGTTGCTGCCGGGCACGGATGACGGAACGGGTTTCACCGTGCACCGTGAGATCGAACTCTATACCAAGGCGGGTATCAGTGCCGCGGATGCCTTGCGTCTCGCAACACTTGATGCTGCGCGCTACCTCGGGCTCGAACGCGATACCGGCAGTATCGAGCGTGGCAAGTTCGCCGATTTTTTTCTCGTGCAGGGGGATCCTCTGCAAGACATTCGCGTCATCAAGCGTGCGCGGCTCGTGATGAAGGGCGGTACCGTCTACCATCCCGCCGAAATCTATCGTGAATTGAGTATTCGACCGTTTGCCGACTCACCACCGTCGCAGGAGCCCAAGGCGCCATGAGATTTTCTTTGCTTAGAGTTCTGCTGTTGATTCCGTCGGCTCTTACTGCCGGCTGCGCGGTGAATCTGTCGGCGCCGCAGTCTGCAACGCAGTCTGCGCCGGAGCGCGACCTGGTCGAGTATTTCCGTTCGCCAGGCTCGGGTCTGCCGTTTTCGCCGGCAGTACAGGTTGGCGATGTCGTGTATCTCTCCGGTCAGATCGGCGCCACGGCGGACGGACAAATCCCTGCGGGGATCGAGGCTCAGGCGCGCGCGGCCATGGACAACTTGAAGGCCTCTGCCCGGTTAGCTGGGGTAACCATGGATGACATGTTCAAGTGCCTCGTCATGCTCGATGACATGTCGCAGTGGGGTGAGTTCAACAAGGTCTATGTGACGTACTTCAAGCCGGAGCGCTTGCCGGCTCGCAGCGCATTCGGCGCGGATGGCCTCGCGCTGGGTGCCACGCTCGAAGTGGAGTGCATGGCGGTTGCGCCGCGCAAGGCGGGTGCGCGTTGAGCGAACAGACATCGCCGCCGCAACTGCGGGCCAATGTTGGCCTGCTCAGCGTCGTCATGCTCGGTGCCGGGTCAGCCATCGGCGTGTCGATTTTTTCCGTGCTGGCGCCTGCCGCACAAATCGCGGGCTCAGGTTTGCTCATCGCGGTGCTGGTCGCGGCGATCCCCATGGTTGCCTTTGCGCTCGCGTATGCCTGGCTCGCCTCGGCGCTGCCGAAATCGGGCGCATCCTACGAATGGCCACGCCAATTCATTCATCCACTAGCGGGTTTCATGATCGCGTGGCTGCGTATCCTCAGTAATGTCGGCGCCCTGACCGTGCTGACCGTGGTGCTCATCGATTACCTTTCCATGGTGATCGCAGTGCCGCGCCACCTGACAATCGCGGCAATTCTGACGATCGTGTTTGCGCTCAATTACTTTGGCATCAACGTCGCGGCAAGGGCACAGACTCTGCTGATGCTCGTGTTGCTCGGCGCGCTGACATTGTTCGTCGGCACAGGTCTGCCGCTCACCAACACCGCAGTCGTCGGCCCCTTGCTCGAATCTGGCTGGGCGGCCGTGTTCGCCTGTGTCTCGCTGATGATCTCGCTTTTTCTCGGCATCGAGTCGGCGGTGGAGATCGGCGAAGAGGTGCGTGATCCGCAGCGCACCGTGCCGCGCGGCATCGCGATGGCCATTCTGCTGACGGCCGTGGTGTATCTGGCGGTGGCCTTTACCGTTCTTGGACTGCTCGGGCCTGCCAAGTTGGCGACGAGCGAAGCGCCGCTGCTGGAGGCGGCGCGCGTGCCGCTCGGTGACTGGGCGCTGCCATTGATCATCGGCGCGGCGACTGTGTCGATCCTCAAGTCGGTCAATGCGATCGCCATCAGTTTCTCCCGCGCTCTTTTTGCCATGGGTCGGAACGGCGCTTTGCCGTTGGCCCTCGGCCGTATCCATCCCAAGTTCGGCACCCCGCACATCGCCGTATTGCTGGCCTACGGACTCGGCATGGCGGGTATGCTGCTGCCCTCGAGTCTGTTGTTCCTGCTGCTCGCGGTGAATATCCCGACCATGATCAAGTACATGGCCTGCTCGTACTGCGCCGTTCGCGTGATCGATCATCACGCCGAGGTGGCGCGCGAGGCAGCCTTGAAGTGGCAGCCGTCACGAGTGAAATTGATCGGCTGGATCGGCGTGGTGCTCGCTGTGTTGGTGGGCCTCCTAGGGCTGGAGGCGGACGGGCGACCGTATCTGCTGGTGCTAGGTTGGAGCGTCATCGGGCTCGGCTATTGGGCGTGGTGGTCGGAAAGATTCGCTGGCAGAGGGCGGCGAACCGCATAAATCATGCTGTGCTTGACGATGCGTTGACCGCGATGGGTAAGATTTGTCCCGGGAACTGCTTAAACTTTTTCTTGCGCTAACAGATTTAGCGAGCGGTCGATTGCCGACCCGCACTCGCAGCGGAGATGTCATGAACAAATTCCTCGGTGTCGTCCTCGGTCAGGCTCTCGTGGTGCCGGCCTTTCTTGCCAATCCCTTGCCGGCCGCGGCGCAGTCGGCGGTGCAGGGCGCGGCGGCAGGCGCTCAGGATCTCGAGGAAGTCGTGGTCACGGGGTCGCGCATTCGACGCAGTGCCACCGACACGTCCACGCCGATCGTCATGGTCGATCAGCAGTTATTGAGTGATCTCGGCTTCGTCAGTGCCGCTCAGGCCATCAATCAGCTAACTTCTGCTAATCCGGCGCTCAGCCTAGCAAGCGGGGGTGGCGCATCAAGCGGTTCCGGTCAGCAGTTTGCCTCACTGTTTGGTTTGGGGGCGGGGCGCACGCTCACCTTGGTCAACGGTCGTCGCATGGTGACGAGTTCGAGTGGTCTCGGTGATGCCCAGGTCGACGCAAACATCATCCCCACGGGTCTGCTCGATCGCGTCGAGATCGTGCAAGGCAGCGGTGCAGCCGTTTACGGTTCGGACGCCATCGCCGGTGTCGTCAACTACGTTCTCAAAAAGAACTTCGAAGGTCTGGAGTTCGATGTGCAGACCGGCAACGCCGATCGTGGCGATTACGAAATCAACAGCGCACGCGTGACTTTGGGCTCGAACTTTGCCGAAGATCGCGGCAACGTTGCGCTCAATGTTGAATGGTCGGAGACGCCGGTGCTCGGGTACGGCGATCGACCGCGCGGCGCGCTCGCACGTATCACCGGCACCAATGCTGCCGACACCGGGCCCAACGACGGCATTCCGTCGGTGCGCGAGATCCTCGGTGCGCGCTTCTGGAACTTCAATGAAAACGGCGTGATCTACAACACGCCGGCGCCGGTCGTCGCCCTGATGACCAGCCTCAACGGCAGTCAGCTGCAGTTCGATCGCAGCGGTGCGGTGGTTCCTTATCGTCTCGGCACCTTGAACGGCGTGCCTTTTGCTGCAGGCGGTGATGGTTTCAGCTACGCGAACCTCGTGCCGGTGATCCGCACGGGTGTCGAGCGTGTTGCTGCCAATGCCTTGGGTAACTTCTCGATCAGCGACAGTTTGTCACTGCACGGCGAGCTGCTTTACGCCAAGACCCAGGGCGTCGAGACGCCGCAGGGCGAGAGCCGCACCATTCTCAATCCGGCGGCGAGTGGCGCGGGTCCGATTGCCTTCACAGTCAGCAACCCCTTCCTCTCGGCGGCGGCGATCGCAACGCTATCGCAGGCCAATCCTCGCTTTGCGACCGGCACGCCGCTCTTCCTCTCGAAGATCTTTACGGATCTCGTGCCTACCGACGAGCAGACGTTCGACACCGAGACCGTACGCGGCGTGGTAGGTGTCGACGGCGAATTTCTTTGGGGCAAGCGTGACATGTACTGGTCGGCCTCGATCAGTCAGGCGCGCGTCAAGGGCGAGGCTCGTCGATGGGAAGTCGACAACGCCAAGTTCAATCGGGCGATCGGTGCTGCGCGTAACGCCTCGGGCGCGATCGTGTGCGCGGTCAACGCAGACGCCGTCACCACCAACGATGATCCAACCTGTGCGCCGATCAATCCGTTCGGCCAGGGCAACGTCAGTCAGGCGGCGCGTGATTACATCAATGTGCTTGCCGGTACCGATTTCACCAACGACCAGACTGACGTGCTGCTGACGCTCGGCGGTCCACTGGTTACGCTGCCTGCAGGCGAGGCGAAGTTCTCGCTCGCGTACGAACACCGTCGGGAAGAGGTGAAGTTCGTCCCGCTGCAGGCCAATCAGCTTGGCCTCTTCAATGCGGGTACGCGCGAGGTGCCTCAAGCGGGCAAGTACGACACCAACGAGTTCTCGCTCGAATTGCTGGTGCCGCTGCTCGATGAAGGCGCGGCAATTCCCTTGGTCAAGAATCTGGAACTCTCCACAGCGTTCCGTTCCGTCGACAACTCGCTTGCCGGCAAAGAAGATGTGTGGAACGCCGGACTGCGCTGGACTCTGGCGGACGATCTGACGCTGCGCACTTCGATCAGCCGTAACTTCCGCGCGCCGACACTGACGCAGCTTGTTGCTCCGCAGGTCACGGCACTTGGCTCGATCGGTCAAGATCCGTGTGATGCGGACCGTATCAACGGTGGTCCGAATCCTGCCGTGCGCCGTGCCAACTGTCAGACCTTGTTCGCCGCCAACCCGCAATACGGGCCGCTCGCGACGTTCCAGAATCCTGCTGAGAACTTCGCGCGCACGCTCATCACGACCGGCGGCAACCCGGCGCTGCGCAACGAGATCGCCGACACCATCAGCTTCGGCTTCGTGTTGCAGCCATCGGCGATCCCGGGGCTTACGCTCGTTGCCGATCGCATCGAGATTGATCTCGAGAACGGGTTGTCGGCGTTCACGGTACTGAATTTCGCGGCAACCTGTTTCGACAGCACGCCGCAGCCAGCCGATATCTGCGCGACGTTCACGCGGCTTGCGCAGTCTGACGGTCTCAATCCGGCAGGGACCATCGTCACGGGCAGGGCGACCACGTTCAATGCGGGTGTGGTCAAGTTCCGCGGTGAGGTCTACAACCTCAACTACCAGTTCCAGCCCGGTGAATTCGGCAGCTTCGAGATTGGCCTCGAGGCGACGCACACGGGTCTGCTCACTACCTCGGTCACCGGCACTACGTTTACGCGCACCGACAACACGGTGACACAGCCGGATTGGGCGGCGCGAGTTGATCTGCGTTGGAGCAAGGGCGCGTGGCGTGCGTCTTACCAGATGAACTACCTCGCCGACGTGCTGCGTGTTGCCAATGCAACCATCGAGAACGATCCGAACCCATTCATTGACCAGAACATCATTCACAACATCTCGGGTCAGTATGATTTCGGCAAGTTTGCCGTGCGTGCGGGTGTGGTGAACGTGACCGATGAAGAGCCCTCGTACCCGACGCTGAACTACGGCGATATCATTGGTCGGCAATGGTTCGTCGGCGTACGCGCAAAATTCTGATCGGATCGTTCCGCGATCTGAAAAGCATGCGAGGTGTTCTTGCGGTGATGGCCGCAAGCACCCTCACAGCGGCGCCAGCGGCGCAGCTCAAGGTCGATCCATCGCCCGCCCCGATGACGCTGACCTCGGTCAGTGAGGGCGAGGCGGGTTCCACCCGCCTGCTGACCACCGGGGTGGCAGCCGCGAGACCGCGCTCGGCAGACGTCGCTGCCGCGGTGATCGGCAAGACGATGGTCGTCGCCATTGCCGTGAGCAGCACCGACTTCATCTCGAGCGGCAAACGGATCATCGACCGTCGTCGGCTCTGGTGGGTGGAGTCGCTGCGGGCAGACCGCCGCGCAAAAACTCGCGCAAGTCGGCCGCAAGCGCGAGTGCGCTATCTTCGTCAAGGTAGGGCATGTGGCCCGAGGGGTAGCCCTTCAGAGCCACCCGCCGGCGATCGATGGCCGAGTGGGCGAGCGTGTACTCGGCAGCACCGAGCGTGGTCACGAGATCAAAATATCCGGCGGCTACGAAGACGCGCAGTGCGGGATTGCGGCGCAGTGCGACCGCAAGGTCGGTAGCATCGTTGCGCGGTAGCACGACCCCGGGTCCTGCGCCCCAGTCCCACTTGAAGTTGACCTCACTGAAATTGATCGGGATGTACCGCGTCGCGCTGCGTACGCCGAGTTCCGTCGTCAAATATTGATTCAGCGCGCCGACAAAACTAGGCACGTACTGGCCCATCGCCGGATCGTCGACGACCGGGTCATTGCCGTTGGGTCGGGTGGGCAGCGTATATCGCGAGTCGTAGGCGCCCACCGTGAGCCCTCGATCCGCCAGCAGTTGCGACTGAAATGCCGCCATGTCCAGGCGAAGATTCGCGCCCGACCATGTCGCCGCGGGTACCCCTGTGAGTGCGGCCAAGCGTGCGGCAATCCGCGTACGCTCCTGCGGAGCGAGCAAATGTCCGGCATGCAACGCCTTGAGATAATCGTCGCCTGCGAAGGTGCGCGCGGCATCGATCCACTCTTCGAGCGGGCGGTCTTTGCTGCCGGCCTTGCCGTGATGCCAGGCCGTGGCGGCCATGGCAGAAAGATCGGTGAGTGCAGCGCGATCATTGCCTTCGAGACGCGCTGCTGCGTTGCCGAAAGCAGGTCCGACAATGGCGATACCGCTGAGGTTGATCGCACCGAGTGTGCCGTTCGGCGGAAATACGCCACCGGCGAGCGCCCCCGCGAGTGCGATGGCTCGCACGGTGCCATAGGACTCTCCAATCACGAAGATGGGAGAATTCCAGCGACCGTTCCTGGTTAGCCACTGGCGAATGAATTCCGCCGTGGCTCGTGCATCGGCCGCAACGCTGAACAAGTCTTCGACTCTGGCGCCCGGCAGCACACGACTGAAGCCTGTGGAGACAGGGTCGATCAGCACGACATCGGCGACATCGAGCGGAGCGTGCGGGTTGTTGGCAAGACGGAACGGGGCGACGGTCGGCGGATTGACCGGATCGGCAAAGTCGACCCGACGCGGGCCGAGCAGTCCGAGATGCAACCAGACCGACGATGAGCCGGGACCACCATTGAAGGCAAACAACACCGGGCGCTCCGCATCGCCGGTCTTGCGACGCTCAATGTACGAAAAGCTGCTGAAGATCGCAGTCGGGTCGCCCTTGCCGTTGGGGATCAGCGTCTCCTCGACCAAGGCGTCAAAGACCACCCGACGCCCACCAAAATTGCCTTGGTGGGCGGTGATGATCGCAGGGGCGGTGGTGATCGCGGCCGCTGTGGTGGTGTTCGGTGCGACGCGCGGTGGGTCGCCGCTCGCCATTGAGACCTGCGTCGGTGCGAGTAACAGGACCAGAGACAGAGCGCGTAGCGCAGCACGGTTGCGCGCGAAACCGTGGTTGATCATCCCGGGGTTGCTCCCTGCCTGTTGATATACACGACGCTAGCGGTGCGTTGGTGACAAGTCTATGCAAAATCATCGTGATGCCCAGCGCGGGGCGCAAGCTTCATGTTGCGATGCTGACTGTTGCTCGGCATCGGGCCATTCCGCATCCCTGCAGGATGATCCGCGCGAGCGCAGGGTATATTCTCGGGGTCGAATCCCGCGACGGCACGGCCCCCGGCGGCAGAGCCAGGACCCTGATCGCTAGTGGTGTTATGTGTGGTACCCCACACAATGATTTGTCCATTGCTTGCGTTCGCGCGCAGTCGGGGATAAGCCGCTCTCCGTTTGGCACGGTTTATGCTTGTTTCGATTACGGGGAATATTTTTGCCGGCGGCACCACGCCGGTAGGCCACTTTGTCCGACCGTCACGACACGGCCCCCCGCTACTGGTGGCCCGCTAGGGTGTCCTCCC
>VGUP01000047.1 GCA_016874175.1 Gammaproteobacteria bacterium
TTGCGCATCCTCTACCTCGAGTGCCGAGCTTTCAGTATATTGGCGGCCCTCTCCGGTCTCCAAGAAAAAACGCTCGATGAAGATCCTCGTAAGCAACGATGACGGTTATCGGGCGTCGGGCATCATCGCCCTGCGCGCCGCACTCACGGGTCTCGCCGAGCTCACGGTGGTGGCGCCCGAGCGCAATCACAGCGGTGCGAGCAATGCGCTCACCCTCGAGCAGCCGCTGCGCGTCACCGAGTTCGAACAGAACGCCTACTTCGTCTCGGGCACGCCGACCGACTGCGTACACCTCGCGATCTCCGGGCTCTTTGATTTCGATCACGACATGGTGGTCTCGGGCATCAACAACGGCGAGAACCTTGGCGACGATGCGCTTTACTCGGGCACCATCGCAGCGGCCATCGAGGGTCGTTTTCTCGGACTGCCCACAGTCGCTTTTTCATTGCGTCGTCCCGAGCATGGCGAGATGGATTACAGCGCCGCCGCCAAAGTGGCGCGGCTGATCGTCGAGCGTCTGCTCGAGCGACCGCTCGAGCGCACCATGATCCTCAATGTAAACGTACCGCATCGACCCTTCGGTGAACTGCGCGGCTTCAAGACCACGCGGCTCGGGCATCGGCACCGTGCCGAGCGTGCGGTAAAGGCCATGGATCCGCGCGGCCGCGTGGTCTACTGGGTCGGTATGGCGGGCGAGGGTCAGGACGATGGTCCCGGTACCGACTTTAATGCCGTTGCCGAGGGTTATGTGTCGGTGACGCCGCTGCAGGTCGATCTCACGCGCCACGCTGCGCTTGATACCGTGCGCGACTGGCTGCAGGGCATTGGCGAATGAATTTTGGCGAATGATGGATCAGCGTCTCAATGGCATCGGCATGACCTCGGCGCGCACGCGCGAGCGTCTGCTGCAACGTCTTACGGAACAGGGCGTGAAGAATCCGGCGGTGCTTGACCGCATTCGCAACATTCCGCGGCATATCTTTGTCGATGAGGCGCTCGCGAGTCGGGCCTACGAAGACACCGCGTTGCCGATCGGCTTTGGACAGACCATTTCGCAACCCTATATCGTGGCACGCATGACCGAGGTGCTGCTCGAGGCGGGTCCGCCCAGTAATGTACTCGAGGTCGGCACCGGCTGCGGTTACCAGACCGCAGTGCTCGCAGGCTTGGTGACGCGCATCTGCACCATCGAGCGTATCGAGCCGCTGCTGCTGCGGACCAAGGCTCGGCTCAAAGAATTGGGTGTCAAAAACGTGCGTTTCCGTCATGGTGACGGCTACGAGGGCTGGAAGGCGCAGGGGCCCTACGACGGTATTTTGGTGGCGGCCGCGCCGCTGACGGTGCCCGAGACCCTGACGCAGCAGCTCGCGATTGGCGGGCGACTCGTGATGCCAGTGGGCGGCGACAAGCAGGAACTCATTCGGATCACGCGGCGCGAGCAGGGTTTTGAGCGGGAGCGACTCGGCGCGGTGTCATTCGTGCCGCTGCAGGCGGGGCTGATCGGCGCAACCTGAAGTGCGTAACCTGCAGTGCGCCGAGATCGACTCAGCGCGGGAACAGGATGGCGACTACGCGTCGGCCATCGGCTACTAGCACGTTGTAGGTACGACAGGCAGCGCCGAGTTCCATGACCTCGATGCCGATACCGCGTTCGAGAAACCAGCGCCGCTGCGCGGCGGGCAAAAATGTCTGGCCGCCCGCCCAGCCGATGACCACCACTTCAGGCTGATCGGCGAAAACGGGCGCGAGATCGGCCTCGGCCAGCTCGGCGGGTTGCTGCGGCACGAGATCGGTATGCAGTAGCGTCGCGCTCAGCACGACGGACGAGGTGATCTCACGATCGCCGATGCGCAACTTGCCCGCCGCGTAACCGCGGATGAGCAGTCGGGTGTCACTCGGCGTCACTGTCAGGCGCATGCTTCGATAACATACGCGATGTGCGCGAACTCGTGCTCGTCCTCCCGGATTTTTTTCTGCATGCAGCCGCAGCGCCGCAGGCGCAGTCGTCCTCGCCGTTGACGACGCTGCGCTTTGCGCCGCCGCGCCCCTTGCGCGGTGACTGGCGCGGCATGCTCGCTCGTGGTGTGGGGCGCGCGGATCTTGCGCTCGTCGATGCGGCAAGCATCATTGCGGCGGCGATCGGGATCCCTGCAGCGAACGCCACCTCCGCAGCGGCGCCGAGCGAGGCCTGGCTCGCGACGCCTCTGCATCTGCTGGCAGGCCTCAAAACTTTGCACTTTCCGGCGAACGGTATTTTGTGCTTGCCACCGTCCGAGGCGCAGGAACTCGTGGAATCTTTCGCCAAGGTGTTCGGTGCCGATCAGCTTGCGCTGCAGCCTGCGGGTTCGGCGGGATTCGTGTTGATTGGTTGCAGCGCGCCAGGAGCGGAAACCGTTGATCCCGGACGACTCATCGGCGAGGGTATCGAGAGCGCGCTGCCAAGCGGCGCCGAAAGCGTTGCGCTGCGCGCGCTCGCGAGCGAAATCGAGATGTGGTTGCATGAGCTGCCGCTCAATCGGCGCCGCGAGCTGCGGGGGGATCCGCGGGTCAGTACGCTTTGGTTGTGGGGCGGTGGGATGCCGCCACGCGACCCGCTGACGGCTTCGCTTGCGGCCTCGCCCGAGGCGAGGTTTACGCGGCTGATGGCAAACGATATCTGGACACAATCGCTCGCCCGGCTTGCCGGGCTCGAGTGCGAACCGCTGGCCCTGCCGCTCGCGTTACCGCCTAAGTCGACGACGGCTGATGAGGCCACGGTCTGCGTGGTTGCGCCGCTCGCTGGAGTTTCGCCAGAAATCTTTGATCGCGAGGTCATTGCGCCCGCTGCTGCGGCGCTCGCTGCCGGTCGCCTTGAGCGCTTCGCGGTAGTGGCGAATGATCGGTCGATCACTGCCTCGGCGACCGATTGCTATCGATTTTGGCGGCCGCTGCGCAGCGTATTCGCAGCAGTTGCCGATAGCGCATGAAATACATACGCCCATGAAGTACGCGGGCCTATGAAGCTCAAGATCGTTCGCCGTAGCGCCGAGCCCGCCGCGAGCGCCGTGTTCGCGGGACTCAATCCGGTGCTGGCCCGCGCCTATGCAGCGCGCGGCATCAAAGATAGTGCACTGCTGCGTACCGGTCTCGATAGGCTGCTGCCGGTCGGTACGCTCGATGGCATCGATGCTGCAATCGAGTTGCTGCTCGTGCATCGGGCAAGCGGTCGGCGGATTTTGGTCATTGGCGATTTTGATGCCGACGGCGCAACCAGTTCGGCGCTCATCGTCCGCTGCTTGCGCGCTTGGGGCTACGCGGACGTCGATTTTTTGGTGCCCAATCGTTTCGAGTTTGGCTACGGACTGACGCCGGAGATCGTCGCTCTCGCGGTCAAGCAAAATCCGGCCTTGCTGATCACGGTCGACAACGGCATCTCGAGCTTGCCGGGCGTCGCCGCGGCGCGTGCGCTCGGCATCGATGTGCTGGTGACCGATCATCACCTCGCCGGCGCCGATTTGCCGGCCGCCAATGTCATCGTCAACCCCAATGTTCCGGGCGCGCAGTTTGCGTCGCGCTCGCTCGCCGGTGTGGGCGTCGCGTTTTACGTCATGGCGGCGCTGCATCGGGCGCTTGCCGAGCCGTTGCTGCCATCGCCGGCGACCTGGCTCGATCTCGTGGCACTCGGCACCGTCGCCGACATCGTGCCGCTTGATGCCAATAATCGCATCCTCGTCGCGCAGGGCCTCGCGCGCATTCGTGCCGGGCGCTGCACCGCGGGTCTGCGCGCGTTGCTCGAGATCGGCCGCAAGCAACTGCCGCAAATCATCGCAGCAGATCTCGGCTTCATCGCGGGGCCACGACTCAATGCGGCCGGACGTCTCGATGACATGTCGCTCGGCATTCGTTGTCTGCTCACCGACTCGTTGCCCGAGGCGCTGATGCTCGCGGCACGACTCGACGAGCTCAACAAAGAGCGGCGGACGATCGAAGCCAAGATGCAGGAGCAGGCGATGGCGGCCGTCCGCTTCCTCGATGATCCCGATGTGCTCGAACGGCGCGGCGGTGCCGCATCGCGTCATGGTCTTTGTCTCTACGATCACGAGTGGCACCAAGGGGTGGTCGGCATCGTCGCCGGGCGTATCAAAGATCGGGTGCGCCGGCCGGTGATTGCTTTTGCGGACGCGGGCGAGGGTCAACTGCGAGGCTCGATGCGCTCGGTCACCGGGGTCCATGCGCGCGATGTGCTCGAGGCGATCTCGACGCGGCTCCCAGGGCTCTTGCCGAAATTCGGCGGACACGCGATGGCCGCAGGACTCACGCTCGACACCGCGAGACTCGATGAGTTTGCGCGCGAGTTCGACGCCGAGGTCTTGCGTTGGCAGGCGGGCGGTTCGCTGGCGGATCGCCTCGAAACCGATGGCGAACTCGGTATCGAAGATTTCTCCCTGGCGACGGCTGAGGCGCTGCGCGAGGGAGGACCGTGGGGGCAGGCCTTTCCCGAGCCAACCTTCGATCAGGTTTTTCGGGTACACAAAACGCGGGTGCTCGCCGACACTCACCTCAAGCTCTGGGTGGAACCGGAGGGCTCGAACCGGCGCTTCGATGCCATCGCCTTCAACTTGCTGCAGGGCAGGCCGAACCTGCTCGGCAGCGACGGTGCGCCAGCGCTCGGCGAGCGCGTGCACCTCGTCTATCGGCTCGATGTAAACGAGTGGAACGGCGAGCGGCGCCTGCAGTTGCTGGTCGATCATCTGCTAGAATGAGCGCACCATGATCGAACTCGGACTCATCAAGCGATCCCTTGCAGACCTCCAGGAGCGCGTCAGCTCCTTAAGGGGGGTACTTTGAGTACGATCTGAAAAAAGAGCGGCTCGAAGAAGTCAGCCGCGAACTCGAAGATCCCGCCGTTTGGCAAAAACCCGAGAAGGCCCAAGAGCTCGGCCGTGAGCGCGCCAAGCTCGCCGCAGAGCTCGAGGCCATGGATCTCGCCACGAACTCCGTCCGCGACTCCGCCGAGTTGCTCGAGCTCGCGGAGGCCGAAGACGACGAAGCCACGGCGCGCGAAGTCGAGCGCGAACTGCCCGAGGTCGAATCGAAGGTGCGCAAGCTCGAACTCAAGCGCATGTTCCGCGGCGAGATGGACTCGCACAATGCCTACCTCGATATCCAGGCGGGCGCCGGCGGCACCGAAGCGCAGGACTGGGCGCAGATGCTGATGCGCATGTATCTCAAGTGGGCGGGCACGCGCGGTTTCACGGCCGAGGTCATCGACTCGAGCGCCGGCGAAGTGGCCGGCGTCAAAAGTGCCACCATCGAATTCAAGGGCGATCACGCCTACGGTTGGCTGCGCACCGAAACCGGCGTGCATCGTCTGGTGCGCAAGTCGCCCTTCGATTCGGGCAATCGGCGTCACACCTCGTTTGCGTCGGTGTTCGTCTCGCCGGAAATCGACGATGACATCAACATCGAGATCAACCCTGCCGATCTCGAGATGGATGTCTATCGATCGAGCGGTGCCGGCGGTCAGCACGTCAACAAGACCGAATCCGCGGTGCGCATTCGGCACCTGCCCTCGGGGATCGTGGTTGCGTGCCAGAACGAACGCAGCCAGCACAAGAACCGCGCCACCGCCATGAAAATGTTGAAGGCGAAGCTCTACGAGCTCGAGGTCAACAAGCGCAACGCCGCGGCCAAAGTGCTCGAAGAGTCGAAGTCGGATGTGAGTTGGGGGCACCAGATCCGCTCCTACGTGCTCGACCAGTCGCGCATCAAAGATTTGCGGACCAATGTCGAGGTCGGCAACACCACGGCAGTGCTTGATGGTGATCTCGATCAATTTCTTGAGGCCTCGCTGAAGGCGGGGGGTGTGACGTGAGCGACACCGACGACAACAAACTGATTGCCGAGCGGCGCCAGAAGCTCGCCGCCTTGCGCCAGGGTACTGAGCCCGCGTTTCCCAATGATTTTCGCCGCGATTCGCTCGCGGCCGAGCTGCATCTGGGTTTCGATGGCGTGGAGGCCGCTGCACTCGAGGCGCAGGCGGTGCGCGTGCGCGTCGCCGGTCGCATGATGCTGCGTCGCATCATGGGCAAGGCGAGCTTCGTCAAAGTTCAAGACTCCTCCGGGCAGATCCAGCTCTTTTTGCAGCGCGAGGCGCTAGCCGAGAGTTACGAAGCCTTCAAAGGCTGGGACATCGGCGACATCGTGGGCGCCGAAGGCACGCTGTTTCACACCAAGACGGGTGAGCTTTCGGTTCGGGTCGATTCGCTGCGCCTGTTGGTGAAGTCGCTGCGACCGCTGCCCGACAAGTGGCATGGGCTCGCCGACACCGAGGCGCGCTATCGCCAGCGCTATGTCGATCTCATCATGAACGAGGAGAGCCGCGTGATTTTCCGCAAGCGCACGCGTCTCATTCGTTATCTGCGCGACATGCTCGATGCGCTCGGCTTCATGGAAGTCGAGACGCCGATGATGCAGCCGATTCCGGGCGGCGCTACGGCGCGGCCCTTCGTGACCCATCACAACGCGCTCGATATCGACATGTATCTGCGCATCGCCCCCGAGCTCTATCTCAAGCGGCTCACCGTGGGCGGCTTCGAGCGCGTCTATGAAATCAATCGCAATTTCCGCAACGAGGGTTTCTCGACGCGGCATAACCCCGAGTTCACGATGCTCGAGCTGTATCAGGCTTATGCCGATTATCACGACCTGATGGACCTCGTGGAGCGCATGCTGCGCGGTGCCGCGGAAGCCGTCGTGGGTTCGCTGCAGTTCAGCTCGCAAGGCCGACAATACAATCTGTCCGGGCCGTTTGCGCGCATCAGTGTCGAAGATCTCATCCTGCGCGAAAATCCGGATCTCGATCGGTCTCGGCTGCGCGACCTGGCCTACTTGCGCGCGGCCTGCGAGGCCCGCGGCATCCCGTGGAAGCCGGGCGATGGCCCGGGCAAGCTGCAGATCGAAATCTTCGAGAAGACCGGCGAGCAGACACTGCTCGATCCGACCTTCGTCTGCGCGTATCCCGCTGAGGTGTCGCCGCTGTCGCGGGCCAACGATGCTGATCCTTTCCTCACGGATCGCTTCGAATTCTTTGTCGGTGGGCGCGAGCTTGCCAACGGGTTCTCCGAGCTCAACGACGCCGAGGAGCAGGCGGCACGCTTTCAGGCGCAGGTGGCACGCAAAGAATCAGGTGACGACGAGGCCATGTTCTACGACGCCGATTACGTGCGCGCGCTCGAATACGGCTTGCCGCCAACAGCGGGACTCGGCGTCGGCATCGATCGGCTGGTGATGTTCCTGACGGACTCGCCCTCGATTCGCGACGTGCTGCTGTTCCCGCAGATGCGGCCGGAGTAGGCCTGGTGCGCTGTCGGTAAGCGAGCTTAGTCGGGCAGCGAATAACTCATCGGCAGCACGCGGGCGGCATGCGCCGGCGTCGCGTTTGCAGACCCCTCGGTTGCGGCGTCGGCGGTGGCCGCATCGGTGGTCGTGGCTTCGGCTGTCGCAAAGGCTGCGACGGCGAGGCACTCGATGCCAGCAAGGTCGTCGATGTCCGCAAGGCCCGCCGGATCACCCACGGCGTTCACGACTCGTGCGCTGCGCCGAATCTTTGTGCCGGCCACATCGATCTCGAGTTCGAGCTTGTCACCGGGCGCGGGCAGCAGCCCAGGCGCGAGCCGAAATCTTTGAGCACGACGCTTGACGCGACCGCGATAGTGCGCGCGGGCGATGACCTCTTGACCGGTGTAGCAGCCCTTGGTGAACGAGATACCGCCGAGCACATCGAGGTTGAGCATTTGTGCGACGAACTCGCCGCGGGTCGCGGGCGTGATCTCGGGGATACCGGCGGCGAGGTCGGCGCGCTGCCAAGCGAGCAGGGCATCCGCGGGGGTGTTTTGCGGCTGCTCGGCAGCGGCGCGCAAACGCAGCAGCCGCCCGTCGTGTGCATGACGCCAGACCACGATCTCGCCGTGATCCTTGTCGCCTTTATCCGGCGGTGCACGCATCGCGCTGCCCACGGTGTCCGGTAGCGCCTGCGCTGTCGAAGCGAGCCCCTCGATCTGCCAGAGCGCAGATTCGTCGCTGAGCGTGGCTTTGGCGCGCAGCAGAAATTTGCGTAGTTGGGTCAGCGTGTCGGCGAGCAAGGCGCGCGGCAGCACACAAAGCACATCGTCGGGACCTTGCGCCACGAGTCGCAGCAGCGCCAGCACCCGACCCTGCGCGTTGTGCAGACCGGCGAGTTCGACGCGCTCGGCAGCGAGCCCAAGTACGTCCTGCGAGAGCTGACCGCTGAGGAATTTGCGGGCATCGACGCCACGTACGGCAAGCACGCCGAGGTGGTGGAGAGGGGTGATGTCGGCGACGGGGCGGTGCACGCGAGACCTTGCGCAGGGTTGCGAAAAAAAGCCTGTGAGAGTGGTGGGTTTGGAGCGCGGATTGTGCACGAAGTTCAGCCGCTTGCGGGTGGTCGGGATGCAAGGCTTCTGGCATCATCGACCCCCGATGCAGAACGATCCCCAGGGGGTGGGGCGGCCCGCGTCAGCGACCGCGCCTGCGCCCGCCGCGACGACCCCACATGCGACCGACTCAGTGCCGAGTGCGCCGACCGAAATCGGCGGACCGAGCGGACCCGAGCCGACGCGTTTCGGCGACTGGGAAAAGAACGGCCGCTGCATCGATTTCTGATCACGGGAAACTTACCGATGCCTCAACGACCCCTATCCCCCCACCTCGGCGTTTACCGATTTGCGTACACCATGGCGACCTCGATCGCCCACCGTGCGAGCGGCATCGTGCTGTCGGTCGGTTTGCTGTTGCTCGCGTGGTGGCTCATGGCCGCCGCGGGTGATGAGGCGGGCTATGCCCTGGCCGTCGCCGTGATCGGTAGTGGGTTCGGCAAGTTGCTGCTCGCCGGCTGGTTGATCGCGTTTTGCTATCACCTTTGCAATGGACTGCGTCATCTCAATTGGGATCTCGGTCGCGGCCTCGAAAAAGCCGAGGCGCGACGCAGTGCCGCGGTCGTCATCGCGGTGAGCGTGGTGCTCGCGCTCGCCTTCGTTTACGCGGCGTTCTTCGCGGGGGTGCCGCGATGAGTCTGCGTACGCCGCTCGGCAAGGTGCTCGGTCGTGGCTCGGCCAAGCAGGGTGTGGCGCATTGGTGGGCGCAGCGCGTGAGCGCCGTGGCGCTCGTGCCGCTTACGCTGTGGTTTGCCTTTCAGGTCGTGCATCTGCCGACGACCGATCAGTTCGCGGTGCGCGAGTGGATCGCGAGCGGTCTCAATCCGGTGCTGCTGGTGCTGCTCGTCGGGACGATCGCCTGGCATTCGGCGCTCGGCGTGCAAGTGGTGCTCGAAGATTACGTACCCAACAAGGCCGTCAAGCTTACGGCCCTGCTTGCCAATACTTTCATTCATGTCGTCGTTGCGTTCGCCGCCAGCTATGCCGTGCTGCGGATCGCCTTCACGACGCTTGCCCAGGGATAAGGCTCGATGACTGCCTACAGATTCATTAATCACACCTATGACGTCGTCGTGGTTGGCGCGGGCGGCGCCGGGTTGCGTGCGACGTTGGGCCTCGCCGAGGCCGGGTTGTCGACCGCCTGCCTGACCAAAGTATTCCCGACCCGCAGTCATACGGTGGCGGCGCAGGGTGGCATCTCGGCCGCGCTCGGCAACATGGGCGAGGATGACTGGCGCTATCACTTCTACGACACCATCAAGGGGTCGGACTGGCTCGGCGATCAGGATGCGATCGAGTTCATGTGCAAGGAGGCGCCGGCCGCCGTCATCGAGCTCGAACACTATGGCGTGCCGTTCTCGCGCACGCCCGATGGGCGTATTTATCAGCGTCCCTTCGGTGGCATGACGACTCAGTACGGCAAGGGTATCGCGCAGCGCACCTGCGCAGCAGCCGACCGCACCGGACACGCGATGCTGCACACGCTCTATCAGCAGTCGATCAAGAACGAAGCCGAGTTCTTCATCGAATATTTTGCCATCGACCTCATCATGGAAAACGGCGAGTGTCGCGGCGTGGTGGCGCTCAATCTCGCCGAGGGCACTCTGCACCGCTTCCGAGCCCATCTCGTCATTCTCGCGACCGGTGGTTACGGCCGCGCGTATTTCTCCTGCACGTCGGCGCATACCTGCACCGGTGATGGCGGCGGCATGGCGCTGCGCGCCGGTTTGCCGCTGCAGGACATGGAGTTCGTGCAGTTCCATCCGACCGGCATTTATGGCGCGGGCTGTCTCATCACCGAAGGCTCGCGCGGCGAGGGCGGTTATCTCACCAACTCGCGTGGCGAGCGGTTCATGGAGCGCTATGCGCCGAACGCCAAAGATCTCGCCTCGCGCGATGTGGTCTCGCGTTCGATGACCATCGAGATTCGCGAGGGTCGTGGCGTCGGCAAAGAGGCCGATCACATCCATCTGCATCTCGAGCATCTCGGACCCGAGGTCATCAAGCAGCGTCTGCCCGGCATCGCCGAGACGGCGCGCATCTTTGCGGGTGTCGACGTCAACAAGGAACCGATCCCGGTGCTGCCCACCGTGCACTACAACATGGGCGGAATTCCCTGCAATTATCACGGCGAAGTGGTCACGCTCAAAAATGATGACGCCGATACCGTGGTGCCGGGACTCATGGCCGTGGGCGAGGCTGCCTGCGTGTCGGTGCACGGCGCGAACCGCCTCGGTTCCAATTCTTTGCTCGACCTCGTGGTGTTCGGTCGCGAAGCGGGTCGGCACGCCGCCTCGATCGTCAAGCCGGGCAGCTCGCACAAACCGCTGCCCGAGGATGCAGGCGATCTCGCGCTTGCGCGTCTCGATAAATTCCGCAATGCCAAGGGTGATCGACCGACCGCCCAAGTGCGTCTAGAGATGCAGAAGATCATGCAGACCGATGCCGCCGTGTTCCGTACCGGCAGCTCGCTGCAGGAAGGCTGTGAAAGATTGCAGGCGACGGTCGACTCGTTCGCCAACGTGCGGACTAGCGATCGCGGGCTGATCTGGAATACCGATCTCATCGAGACGCTCGAGCTCGACAACTTGCTCGGCCAGGCGGTGGCCACGGTTCGCTCTGCCGAAAATCGCAAGGAAAGCCGCGGCGCGCATGCTCGCGAAGATTTCAAGGATCGCGACGACGTCAACTGGATGAAGCACACGCTGTGCTGGGTCGATGACAAGGGGCACACCCGTATTGATTACCGCGGCGTGCACCTCAACACGCTGACGGCCGATGTCGAGCCGATCCCGCCCAAAGCGCGTACCTACTGACATTCGAGGATCAAAGAAATGGTCCAGCTGAGACTGCCCGAAAATTCGCGCATCAACCGCCACGGCAAGGTGCACAAGGCGCCCGCGGGTGCGACCAACGTGTGCACCTTCAAGGTGTACCGCTACGATCCCGATTCGGGCGAGAACCCGCGCGTCGACACCTTCGAGGTCGACATGGACCGTTGCGGGCCGATGGTGCTCGATGCGCTGATCAAGATCAAAAACGAAATCGATCCGTCGCTGACGTTTCGTCGCTCCTGTCGTGAGGGTATCTGCGGCAGCTGTGCGATGAACATCGATGGCACCAACACGCTCGCTTGCACCAAAAGCTGCGGCGAGGTGAAAGGCGCGGTCAAGATCTATCCGCTGCCGCACATGCCGGTGGTCAAGGATTTGGTGCCCGATCTCACCCAGTTCTATGCGCAGTACGCTTCGGTCAAGCCCTGGTTGCAGTCGCGCACGCCGGCGCCGCCCGATCGCGAGCGGCTGCAGGCCCCCGAAGAGCAAGAAAAGATCGACCGGCCCTCGGCCTGTATTCTTTGCGCCTGCTGCTCGACGTCCTGCCCGAGCTATTGGTGGAACGGCGATCGCTATCTCGGTCCGGCGGCGTTGCTTGCGGCCTATCGCTGGATCATCGACAGCCGTGACGATGCCACGGGTGAGCGACTCGATGCGCTCGAAGACCCATTTCGGCTGTATCGGTGTCACACCATCATGAACTGCACCGAGGCCTGCCCCAAAGATCTCAATCCGGCCAAGGCCATCGCCGAAATCAAAAAAATGATGGCCGAGCGCGAACACACTTGAGCAGATTGCGGTGAGTGACGGGCGGCTGCGTTGGCGCTGTCGGCGCGGCATGAAAGAGCTCGACGTGTTGCTCGAGCGCTGGCTCGATCGGCGCCACCCGCAGGCGAGCACGGCCGAGCTGCAGGGCTTCGAGTGGCTGCTCGAGCTGCAGGACCCCGAACTCGCCCGCTACTTGCTCGCCGGGCAGCCGCATCCCGATCCGGCCTTGCGGGGCCTGATCGAGGGTATCCGACAGGGCTGATGGCGCTCCGCCATGCGGTTAGACTGGCCGCCAATGAGAACCCTGCCGTGATCTGCCGCGCCAAAACTCCCTCGCTTGCGAACTTTTGCAAAGGGCTCGGGTCTCACCGAACGCCATGCACGTTGCCAGTTCGACAGTCCCTCGAAATGTGCCCGCGGGCCCCGAGTGGTCTGCCGTGAACAACGGGGAACAAAGCGATCCCAGCCTCGTGCAACTTGCGCAACGGGGCGACGCCGGGGCCTTCGATGCGCTGGTGCGGCGTTATCAGCACAAGGTCGTCAAGCTCGTACTGCGCTACGTACGCGATCCGGCCGAGGCCGAGGACATTGCCCAAGAGGCCTTCATCAAGGCCTATCGCGCGTTGCCACGCTTCCGCGGCGACAGCGCGTTTTACACCTGGCTTTACCGCATCGCCATCAACACGGCCAAAAATGCGCTCGCCGCCCGTGATCGCAGCCCGCTCAGTTTCGAGATCGATCGCCCCGAGGGCGAAGAGTCGAGCGAGGTCCTGGCACGCATGAAAGACACGGCCACGCCCGAGGCCTTGGCGCTCACCGAGGAGATCCGCTCCATCGTGACCGCGGCCATCGATTCACTGCCCGAAGATTTGCGAACCGCCATCCAGCTGCGTGAGCTGGAGGGCATGTCTTACGAGGAAATCGCCAACGCCATGGAGTGTCCGGTGGGGACCGTACGCTCCCGAATCTTTCGTGCTCGCGAGGCCATCGATGCCCGTCTGCGCGAAGTGTTTGAGGGTGGCCTCGGGCGGGGAGAGGTAACGGGATGAACGGAAATACCATTCAGGGTACCGCCGGCAGTGACGGCAGCGCCGATCTGCTCGTGCAACGCGAGAGCCAGTTGTCGGCGATGTTCGATGGCGAACTGCCAGAGGCCGAATGCGAGCTGCTCGCGCGGCGCCTGGCGCGCGATGAGAACCTGCGACGCAGTTGGGCAAACTATGCGCTGATCGGCAGCGTGCTGCGCAGCGAAACCGTAGCCGGCAAGCGCTTGGCCGCAAAGGTTGCTGCCGAGATCGCCGAAGGTGACCGCGCGCAACGCGAGCGCGCGCCGCGCCTGCCGCGCTGGGCGGTGCCGGCGAGTGGGCTCGGGCTCGCGGCCGCCATCGCCGTGGTGGGCGTGTTCGGTCTGTTCTGGTTCCGCGCGGCGCCGCCCGAGACCGTAGCCACCAGTTCGATGCTGCCCAAGGTACCCAAGAGCAAGGTCGAAGAAGTCATCATCCCGGCCATGCCGAGCGAATCTTTGCTCGCCAAAACGCCGGTGCCGGCGGCGACGTCCGCTGAACCTGCGGGCAACGGCGAGCCGATGAGCTATGTCACGCCGCCGCTCAAGACGGGCGCTGACAACCCGGCGTTTCCGCTTGCGGGTTATGTCGGGGCGCACACTGCGGTGTCGGCGCCGATGTTGCGACATTCGTCGATGAGCGCCGTCATTGCCGTCGGTGCGCCCACGGCCGAGGCGCCGGCCGGGGGCGCTCGGTGAGTCTCGCGGCAAGCTTCGCGCTACGCGCCCTGCGGCGCTGGGCGTCGCTGCTTGCCGGGGTATGGGTGATGCTGCCGATCGCGGCTTTCGCCGATGACGCTCGCGATTGGCTGGAGCGCATGAATCGCGCGCTCGCTGAGCAAAGTTACGAAGGCACGTTTTTTCATGAGCGTGGCGGACAGTCCGAATCGCTGCGGATTCACCATCGGGTCAAAAATGGCGAGGTCGCCGAGCGGCTCGTGTCGCTTGATGGCTCGCGGCGCGAGTTCATCCGCTTGGGCGAAGAACTCTCCTACGTATTGCCCGATCAGCGCACGGTAATCATTGAACGCCGGCCCCGGCGCGGTGGTCCGTTGTCGAATTTCCCGCGCTTAGATGAACGCACGGCGCGCTTTTATCGACTCGATGAGGTGCAGCGGACGCGGCTCATCGAGCGCGATGCGCGGCTGATTTCTTTGGTACCGCTCGATCCCTACCGCTATGGCTATCGTGTCTGGATCGACGCCCGCACGTGCTTGCCGCTGAAGTCCGAGGTCTACGATCGCAGCGGACAGGTGCTCGAGCGTATCGCGTTCGCCAATTTGCAGCGGGTCGCCGACATTCCCGATGATACGTTCCAGCCGGCGGTATCTACCGAGGGCTTTCGGCGTATCGAAAATGACGACGGCGGGCGCTTGCGCACCGTCAATGATTCCGCTGCGGTGTGGAGTCTGCGCACCGCGCCGCGCGGATTTCAGGTGACGCAGCGTGGCGAACAAACTTTGCCCGGGACTGACGATCCGGTCTCGCATATCGTGCTCTCGGATGGCCTTGCCTCGGTGTCGGTGTTCATCGGCGCGCGCCTGCCGCCGCGCTCAGCCAAGGAAATCGCGCTCGAGCGACAGATCGGTGCCTCCACGGCGTTTTCGACCTTTCTGCACGGGCATCACGTGGTGGTGATCGGCGAGATTCCGGTACAGACGGCGCGCTTGATCGTGGCCGAACTCGCGCCGGGCGAACCCGGGGTACCGGCTCGTCCCGCCGAGCCCGCGCGACCCGGAGTCCCCGGACGGCCACGCGAAGCCGTTGGGGTCGTTCAGCCGCGTCCGGCATTCGCGCCGCAGGGTCCGTGACTGTCAATCCTGGCCGCCTCATGCTGCTGACGCGCGAGGGTTGCGGGCTCTGCGAGGAATTTGCCGACGAGTTGGCGCAGCTCGGCGGCACGCTGGCGCTGCCACCGCTCGAGACGCTCGATGTCGACTCCGACCCGGAAATGCTGCGTCGCTACGGCCACAAAATCCCGGTTTTGCTGTGGGACGGCGCGCCGATCGCTGTCACTCGACTCGATCCGGGCGAGATCGAGCGTTTGTTTCACGTTCGTTGAGGGCGCCGGGCCCGCCAACCGGTATAATTCGCCGCTTTTTGCAAGCCCCGGAGTCTTTGGCCGGGGGATCACCTGAGCCCGAATGCAGAACATCCGCAATTTTTCGATCATCGCCCACGTCGATCACGGCAAGTCCACGCTCGCCGATCGACTGATCCAGCTCTGTGGGGGGCTCGAGGCCCGCGAAATGCAGAGCCAGGTGCTCGACTCGATGGCGCTCGAACGTGAGCGCGGCATCACCATCAAGGCGCAGAGCGTCACGCTCTACTATAACGCGGCAGATGGCCAGCGCTATCAGCTCAATCTCATCGATACGCCGGGGCATGTCGACTTTTCCTACGAGGTGTCACGCTCGCTGGCGGCCTGCGACGGCGCACTGCTCGTGGTCGATGCCTCGCAAGGGGTCGAGGCGCAGAGCGTCGCCAATTGCTACACCGCGATCGAGCAGGGGCTCGAGGTGCTGCCGGTCATCAACAAAATCGATCTGCCGTCGGCTGATCCGCCAAAAGTCATTCGCGAAGTCGAAGAAATCATCGGCATCGAAGCGCAGGATGCAGTCCGCGTCTCGGCCAAGACTGGCGAGAACGTGCCCGAGCTGCTCGAGGCCATCGTCAAGCGTATCCCGGCGCCCAAAGGCGACCCGAATGGGCCCTTGCAGGCGCTGATCATCGAC
>VGUP01000048.1 GCA_016874175.1 Gammaproteobacteria bacterium
GGCGTCATCGCCACCTGCAGACTCGTATTTCCAGCGGTATCGCCGCGGTCCACCAGACTGTCAGCGCCGCGCGCTGGCATCGTCAACGACAGCAATCGACCCATACCTAAATCTTTTTTGACCGGCACTTCGGTCGACAGCGCTACCGTGTCGGCGGCAGGACTCGCGACCGACGGACTTTCGACAGCGAAAGTCTGTACCGCCCTCGCATCGACGATCGGCATTCCTGTTCTCGCCTCGACTGCTCGAAGCACCGGTGACGAACCGTTTTGCGGCAGCAACGTCAATGGCTCTTCAGCCGTCGTCAGCCTCATCGCGACCGGGATCACAGCATCTACGGGCTTGGCAATTGCTGACGATTTCACATTTGCCACGGGCAACTCATTAACCGCCGGCACTTCGGACAGGCGTGTTTTAGCCTGGATCGAGGAAGTCTCTCTTGGCGACGCGTCCGGCGTCGTCGGCTCGGTCATGCCGCGAAAACCGAAGGCGCGCCACCGCAGCAAATCTTCATCGGCGATCGGCGTGACCGAAGCATCCGCGAACGATTCGCCAGACAGAAGAGCCGGTAGCAAAGGTGACGGCGGCGGCAGCGACGGCGGAATCGCCATGGAGATCGCCTCGACCGTCGTCCGTTCGAGCGCGGCTTCTGTGCTCTTCGCGTCAACTACGGCGACTTCCTCGTCAGCGACGACGTCGACCACCACGCTATCGTTCGTGGTTTCACTCAGCAGCAAACGCGCGAGTGAACGATCGATTCCCATGGTGACCGCAAATTCTTCGAGTTTCGAATCAGCCACCACCGGTTCCGGTTGATAGCCGCGAGCTGCGAAACGCGGCGGCAATCCCGGCAAGTCGTTGCCGGTCTGCGCGCCCGCCGATTCACCCGCAGTGCCCGCGGAGTCTGCGGCGGGAGGCCCCGCCTCGCGCATCAGTGCGGCAAAGAGCGCACCGGCATCCTCCGTATTTGCCGGGGAATCTCCCATAAGAATGGGATTTATCGCCGGTCGGACCGACGCTGAGGACAACGTCATCAATGATTGTGTAGCAGCCATGATCTAGGAACTTTATTGCCGGTTTGTAGAGACACTCACTTGCGTTGCAAACCGGATGCCAGCCGAACCATGGGTCGTGCCTGAAACAGGCCATCGAGAACCTGTTGATCGCGAAGCGCCGCCTCGCGGACCGCCACCTGCTGCGACTTGTCGGCCGCGTGATCGATCGCATCGGCGAACTTGCGACTGCCCTGCGCTTCTTCCAACGCGGCTTCGAACAAAAATTCTGCCTGGGCAACCTTGTTCTTCTGATCGACCGAGAGCGTCGACAGCCAGCCCGAGAAATCGCGGTACAGGCGCAGGCTCCCGACCGTACGACCGGCTTTCTCGCCTTCGACGATCATGTCGCCATAGTCGCCGCAGTAGCGCTCGACGGTCTCGAGACGCTCCTGCTCCGACGCCAAAGCTTGTCGCCGTTCGGTAGCGACCATCTCGGCCGACTTCGCGAGCGCGTCGGTGACGCGCGCAATGCGCTGCAGACGCGACGCGCGGATTCGCTGCCGAGTGCTCATGACAGGACTCGCGCGAGCTGCTGGAAGCCGCCAGAGAAGTCAACTTGCTCGTCGACCTCTTGCATCAAAAAATCACGTAGCGCGTTCTTGCGCTGCAAGGCTTCGTCGAGATCTGGATTGGTACCCACACGGTAGGCGCCGACCGAGACCAGATCACGGTTCTCTTCCCAGGTCGCCATCAAGCGGCGGAACTTGCGCACCAGCGTGCGCTGCTCCGTCGAGATCAGGCGATTGGCGAGACGCGAGATCGAGACATTGATATCGATCGCGGGATATTGCCCGAGCGCAGCCAGATCACGCGACAGCAGCACATGGCCATCGAGAATCGCCCGCGCGCCGTCGGCGATCGGATCGTTGGCATCGTCACCCTCGGCCAGGATGGTATAGATCCCGGTAATGCTGCCACCGGCAGCCACGCTGCCGGCGCGCTCGATCAGTTCGTTGATCAAAGAAAATACCGATGGCGTATAGCCTTTGGTGGTCGGCGGTTCGCCCACCGCGAGGCCGACCTCGCGCTGAGCGTGGGCCACGCGCGTCAGCGAATCCATCAGCAACAGTACGTTCTTTCCTTGATCACGGAAAAATTCGGCGACCGCGCAGGTGTAATGCGTCGCCCGCAAGCGGATCACCGGCGAACAGTCGCCGGGTGCCGCGATCACCACGGCCCGGTCACATCCCTCGGGGCCCAAGGTTTCGTTGACGAAATCCAGCACCTCTCGACCGCGCTCGCCGATCATGCCGATGACGACGACGTCGGCGGAGGTGAATTTGGTCATCATGCCAAGCAGCATGCTCTTGCCGACGCCGCTACCGGAGATGAGACCAATACGCTGACCGCGACCAATGGTCAAAAACGCGTTGATCGCGCGCACACCGACATCGAGCACCTCGGTGATCGGCGAGCGCTCGAGGGGATTACGGCGCTCGGCGCGCAGCGGAACGAAGACCTCGGGATCGATCGGCGGTTTGCCATCAAGGGGTTCGCCGAGCCCATCGACGACGCGACCGAGTAATTCTTTGCCCACGCCCACTCTGGCAGTCAGAGTCAACACGCGTACCCCGGCACCAGGCAGCAGGCCCTGCACCTTGGCGAGCGGCATCAACATGACCTCTTCACCGTCGAAGCCCACGACCTCGCAGACGACGCCCGCGCCCAGCTCGGCCATGATCTCGCAATACGCGCCGAGCGGCGCGCGCACACCGCGCACCGCGAGCAACATGCCAGTGACCCGAGTCAGCACTCCGCAGACACCAGGTTCGGAAATTTTGACGTGCTGAAGTCGCTGCTGCCAAGCGTCGAGTAGCGCCGCGCTCATGCGTGACCCTCACGCCGCAATTCCGCCATAGCCGCGAGCACCGCTTCGCGAATCTCGTGCACGCGGTTCTCGAAACGATCGTCGATCGCTTTGTCGCCACTGGCAGCGATCACACCGCCTCGGGGGACGACCGCATCGACCAGCAGCCGCAGATGCTCCGGCTTACGCGACGAGCGATCGAGTAGCGCCACATCCTCGGGATTCATACGAATGGTGACCAACGAATTGGCATCGTCAACGCGTGCTTGCTCGAGCGTCTCAGAGACCGATTCGAGATACCGCGCGAGTCCTGCCTCGTCGGTGAGAACCTGACGAGCGAGCTCGCCTGCGATATGCAGACTCGCCTGCGCGAGCGGAACCATCATGTTGCGCTCGAATTCAGCCTGCATCTGCGACAGCGTTCGGCCAGCGGTATCCAGCGCCGCGATCGCTTGATCGAGTGCCGCGGCGAATTCGTTCGCAGCGGTCATGCGCCCGCGTTCTTCTGCTTCGGCTACGAGCCTCTCATGCTCTTCGGCGGCAATGCCGCCCGACATGTCGGCCAAAGAAACCACCTCGAGTGGCATCGCGACCTCATCACCCGCCATACCCACGGTGAATTCCTCTGCGGACGTGATCGTTGCGAACTCGGGGAGTTCGGCGTCAGCGGGCGCCTCTTGTTGCCGCGCGAGCTCGCGCAGCAAAAACCCCGCGCGACGCACCGCGAAATGACGGGCCGCAAACGCAGCCTCTGCCCCGCTCTGCCCGCGAGGCAGATTCCCCGCCGGCTTGAACGCGCCGGTCACCCGCACGCCGACACCGCTGTGTTCAGTCACTGCCGTTCAGCCCGGGATCAAACGTAATCTGCGCCGCCGCCCAGCATCATCTCGCCCGCATCCGCGAGCTTACGTGCCGAACGGACAATCTGCTTGCGCGCCTCCTCGACTTCGGAGAGCCGAATCGGTCCTTTTGCCTCCATTTCTTCGACGAACATCTCGCGCGCACGCTGCGACATGTTGAGCAGAAACTTGTCTTTGAGAAGATCGTCTGCGCCTTTGAGAGCGACCATGAGCAATTCGGTCGGCACGTTGCGCATCAGCGTCTGGATGCTGCGGTTATCGCATCCTTCGAGATTTTCGAAGGCGAACATATTGTCCTGGATCCGCTGCGCAAGATCGGCATCCTTGGACAAGAGGTTGCGCATCATGACCTGCTCAATGTCGGTCTTGACGTAATTCATGATCTTCGCTGCGGCTTTCACGCCACCCACGCTCGAAGATTTCAGCGACGAATTGGACGAGAACTGCTTGCGCATGACCGCTTCGAGTTCCTGCATCGCGGTCGGCTGGATGGTCTCGAGCGAGGCCACCCGCGCAATCACTTCGGGGCGCACGGTTTCGGGCAAATAGCGCAGCACGTCAGCCGCCACATCGTGATCGAGAAACGCGAGCACAATGGCAATGATCTGCGGATGCTCGTGAACGATCATCTCGGTGATGGAGCGAGCGTCCATCCACTGCAGCACTTCAAGACCACGGTTCGCCGAGACCGGCATGATACGGCTGAGTACACTGCTAGCCTTGTCTTCACCGACCGCGGTGCGCAACATGCTTTCGATATAATCCACACCACCGCCGATATTGGTCTGCTTCTTGATGGTGGCGATGAAGCCGTCGAGCACCGCACTGACCGCCTCTTGGGAAAGATCGGCCACCGAGATCATCGCGGCGCTCAGGTGCTGCACCTCTTTCGGTGCCAAGTGGCGAATGACGCTGGCCGCCTCTTCCTCACCGAGCAGCATCAGCATGACGGCTGCGCGCTGGGTATTCGAAAGTGCGGCCACTTCGGCCGCCACCTGTTCCGGATCGGGACCGGCGGGCGTCGCCAAAGAAGCCGTGTTCTGTTCAGCCATGTGCGTGACCCCTCAGTCAGCGAATATCTTTGGCGACGAGGTTCTTGAGCACCAGTGCGACGCGCTTGGCATCCTGCGAAACCATCATGCGCACGACCGTGACCTTGTCGTCGTAACTGTTGGCCGTGTCGAGGAGTTCCGCGGAAATCGCCGTGCTCTTCTTGCGCGGCTTCAAGCGCGCACGGAATTCTTCGATCGACTCGCCCTGGCGCAGGGTCATTTCGCCTTCGGCGCCGCCATCGAGCTGAGCATCGACGCCTGCCGCGCCTGCAGCCACCGCACCCTCGCCGCCCACCACGGCGCCGGCGGTGGCATTGGTCAGCAAGCCCACATCTACACCACTCTCGGCCAAGGCCGCGAGCAGCTTCTCGCGCGACATCTCGGGCGGCGGCAACACGTAAGTGAGGCGATTGATGATCGGTCGCACGACGAGCAGCGCGAGCAAAGCGATCGCCAGCGCCACGCTCACATATTTGGCAAGATCGAGGTACTGCGGTCGCTCCCACACCGGCAGCGGCGTCTCGACGCGCGGCGGTTCGAAATTGGTGCTAATGATGTTCACGACGTCACCCCGCGGACCGCTGAAACCCACCGCACCCTGCACAAGATTCGTCAGCCGAGCAATTTCTGCCGCGGCCAAGGGTCGGCGGGTCGGCGGCGTCGCTGCACCAGGTGCAGCGATCGCATCGTTGATGGCAACACCCACTGTCAGACGACGCAGGCGCGGCGCCGGATCCACCACGTATCGCACCGTGCGATCCATCTCGAAATTACGACTCTCGCTGCTCTCCTGACCGCGAATGACGGGCTCAGCCGCGGCACCCGGCGGCGGAGGATTGGCGGCGGGGTCAGCCGGCGCGTTGGCAGCCGCGGTCGGGACCACGGGCGCAGGCGGCTCGTTCGACAACGAACCGGGAATACCCGACGAACTCGGCTCGGTGGTGCGACTCTGCTTGAGCTGCTCGGAGCGCACTCGCGTGCCGGCGTTCTCGGGGTCGTAATTTTCGACCGTCTGCTCGATCACCGAGAAATCGAGATCCGCATTGACCTGCGCGCGCACGTTCGCCACACCAAAAATAGGCGCAAGAATTTGGTTGATGCGATCGACGTAGTCGGCTTCCATTTTCTGACGCAACTCGAGCTGCTTGGCGTTGAGATCTTTCGTGCCGGGCGCCTCCGTGAGCAAGCGACCAAACTGATCGACGACCGACACGTTACCGGGCGTCATATACGGGATGCTCGAGGATACCAGATGAATGATGGCCTGGACCTGGCCGTCACTCACCGCACGACCCGCATACGGAGTGACGATGACCGAGGCCTTGGGGTCCGCACGGTCACGCACAAAAGCACTCTGACGCGGCAGCGCGAGATGAACCCGCGCGTCCTGAATGGTGTTGATCCGACGAATACTTTGCGAGAGCTCTTCTTCGATCGCCGCGTTGTAGCGCGCCTGCTCCATGAATTGACTGGTGCCGAGCGGCATCGCTTCGCCGAGCACGGAAGAGGAGTTGCCGGCCGACTCTTTGGGCAGACCCGCCGCGGCCAGCATGATGCGCGCTTCGTGAAACTCGGTGGCAGGCACGGTCAACGAACCGCTGCTCGGATCGAGCGTGACATCGATGCCGTTCTTCTGCAGCAACTGCTGTGCGGCTTCCTTGTCGGAATCCGCCATCGAGGGATAGAGTGCGCGCGGCGGCGGTGTCGACATCGTGATGTAGGCCATCACCGCGAGCAGTAACACGAGCCCGAGGCCAACATAGGGCAGCGTCGAGCGTACGGCTGGACGCTGCAGCAAATCACCGACGGGCGCAGGCAACAAAGACGGCGCGGGCGCAGCGCCATCGGCTGCCGCCGAGGCTGCACGCGAAGTGCTCACCATCACCCCACCCCCCGGGCTCTCGGCATCGAGCCGACCCTTCAGCACATCTGCTTCTACCGCTGCCATGGCATTACACCGTCATGTTCATGATTTCTTTGTACGCCTCGAGAACCTTATTGCGCACCTGCACGGTGGCTTCGAAGGCGACAGAGGATTTCTGCATGGCAATCGCCACGTCGGTCAGCGGCACATCCTCGCCACGGACATAAGCGTTTTGCAGATCGCGCGACAACTTCTGCTGTTCGTTGACCGAGTCGACCGCCGAACGCATGGTGTCGAGAAATGAAGGATCCTGAACGCCAGTCGATGGCGCACCGGGGGCGATCGAACCGCGCAGCGAATCGATCTCGGGGCTCGCGGGCGGCCGTACCGCTTCGCGCATGGCGCGCAATTGATCGAGAGCCTGCTGCATGGCGACCGAAGGGATGCTCATAGACCCGCCGCCATCAGACCGTGCTCACGCAGGCGCGCGAGCTTGTACCGCAAAGTACGCTCGGAGATTCCGAGCCGCTCGGCCGCCATCGTTTTGGTCGGTGAGGCCTTGAGCGTTTCCATGATGAGTTCGGCCTCTTGCATCGCGCGACGATCGGCCAAGGACGGCGCCGCTCTGGTCTCGGTAGCCGGCGCAACCGCCGGGACCTCGGCGAGATCGGCAGAGACCGCCTGATTCGCCCAAGCCATCGCCGTGAATTGACTCTCCGCCGGCAACGCGCTCTCGAGGCCAAGATGAACGGCCGACAGCGTCGGCCCATCGGCAACCACCATCGCGCGCTGGACCACGTTCTCGAGTTCACGAACGTTGCCCGGCCAGTCGTAGGCACACAGCGCTTCGATCGCGCTGAGATCGAGTTGCAGATCACCGGCGATGTACGCGTGTCGCTTCAACATCGCGCGCGCGAGCGGGATGATGTCGCCCCGCCGCTGATTCAAAGGGCGCAACTGCAGTGGGAATATATTGAGGCGGTAGTAAAGATCTTCACGGAAGCGCCCCGCCTGCACATCGGCTTTCAGATTGCGATTGGTGGCAGCCAACAACCGAAACCGCGTCTTGATCGGTTGGGTCGCGCCGAGCGGCGTGAACTCGCGCTCCTGTAAAACGCGCAACAACTTGGCCTGCAGCGACAGCGGCATCTCGCCGACTTCGTCGAGAAACAGCGTACCGCCATCGGCTTGTTCAAAGAATCCCCCGAAGCGCTGCGTGGCCCCGGTGAAAGCGCCCTTTTCATGCCCGAAGAGCAAATCTTCGACCATCGATTCGGGTAGACAGGCGCAGTTGAAGGCGACGAAGCGTCCTTCTGCGCGCAGCGAACGATCGTGGATATACCGAGCGAGCACTTCTTTGCCGGTCCCGGAAGGGCCGCCGATCAGCACCGTGACGTCGGTCCGCGCGACGCGCGCGCCGAGGGCGAGCAACTGCTCCGTGAACGGATCGCCGTACACCACCGCGCCGGAGGGCGCCGGGGGCGCTGCCGAAAAGGCAGCTGCAGCAGAAACTTCTATACCGAGTGCGGACACGAGTTCACCAGTGGTCGGGACCGTGTGGAGTGAAGCAATCTCCGTGCCAAACAATAAAAAGCGATAAGAATTAGAGGGTTAGCGCAACCCTCCGACTCTTTTTGCGCTTACCGTCGAGAAGCCGACAGCTCGTATTTACGCAACCGTTCGATGAAGGTGGTGCGTGGCAAGCCGAGCAGATCGGCCGCGTGGGTGATGTTGCCGAGGCTGACTTTCAATGACTCGCGGATCCAGGACTCCTCGTAATCCGCCAGCAGTTTTTTCAGATCGACGGCCGTCATCAAGCCGCCTTCGATGTTGATGCGGGGAGGATCGATCTTCGCCGCCCAATTGATCGCCACCGCAGGGGCCTCTTCGCCGTCCGCGGTGTCATCGTGATCCATCTGCCACATTTCGAGCACCGCGCGCTGCTCCTCGACGCTCGGCGGCGGCGCGCCGCGCACCCGCGGCAACATCGTCGAGGGGATCCGCCCGAGCGACATTTCTTCGCCCGGCCACAACACCGACAGTCGCTCGACAAAGTTCAAAAGCTCGCGACAATTCCCGGGCCAGTGGTAGTGAATCATCCACTCGCCGAGATCTGCGGCCGCCCGAATGGGAGGCCGGCCCGCGACCGCGCAACGCCGCGCAAAATGGTTGAATAAAAGGAGTACGTCCTCGCCCCGCTCGCGCAGCGGCGGCACGTACAACGGAATCACATTGAGCCGGTAATAAAGATCGGCGCGGAACTCGCCGGCACCGATGGCTTCTTCGAGGTGTCGATGGGTCGCGGCGATCACGCGGACATCGACCGCGAAGGGCCGATCATCGCCGACTCGATCGATGATCCGCTCCTGCAGGACGCGCAGCAGCTTGACCTGCATCTCGATGCGCATGTCGCCGATCTCATCGAGAAACAACGTACCGGAGTCAGCCATCTCGAACCGACCCCGCCGGTCGGTCAGCGCACCCGTGAAGGCGCCCTTGGTGTGCCCAAAGAGCTCGCTCTCCAAAAGGTCATGCGGAATCGCCCCGCAATTCACCGGGACGAAGGAGTGCCTACCCCGCGCGGAAAGTCGGTGGATGGATTGGGCGACCAGCTCCTTGCCGGTCCCCGACTCGCCAAGGACCAACACCGTGCTGTCGCTCGCGGCCACCCGACGGACGAGCGCCCGCAATGCGCGCATCGCACCAGATTCACCGGCCAGTGACTCGAGTGGATCGGCCGCGGCCTCTTGGGCCTGCGGGATCTTGGCCAACATGCTCCCCTCCCCTGCGGACCGTCGTCCGCGGAAAGTTCCGTTTTGCGTTCAATCTGGAACTATTCCGCGGCGATAGTAGCAAAGGATCCGAAATAAACGACGAACATTCGACGGTTGACCTCACCCACGGTTTGCGGGGGTGCCACCCCCTCCCCCGACGTCTGGGGAGGGGGTGACTGAGTCCGGTCGGAGTGATGCGCTCTCGGGTTCGTTTTTTCAAAACGCCCTGGTCCTCCACCTCGAGCGCGTCCGAGCAATCTGTCGGCGCACGCGATTTCAGCGGTCGCATCGCCACCGAATCCACTCTACGGGATTACTCTTCTCTCAATTGCCGCGCCGCCAAATCGAACTCGCGATGTAGCGCCGCCGCCTGTCGGGAGAACTTCTCGGGATCCTCCGGAAACCCGAGCGCCGCGGTGACGACGGCGTTACGCTCCGCGATGTATTTCTGACGGGTCTCCTCGTCGAGCGCGGCAATTCTATGAGGGAGCATTCGACCCCCGAACCGCTGCCACTTATCCTCTTCCGATGCAAAATAAAAGAAGTTGCGTTGCAGCTCGATCACCGCCACCTCAGCTCGCTCGAAACGCGCGAGCTTCCAACGCGCCATGCCCATCCGATCAACGTAGATAATTTCGATTAACGTTGCCGGGTTGTAGACGGCGACCAATCACTCCATCAGCGCATGAAAGTCTGCAGGATTCTCCTCGGGGAGAAACCGACGTTTGGAAAAAATGCCAAGTTTCAGCGCGTTTTGACTCGACGCCGCAAGGCCCTCTGGTGTCACGGGCCCCGTGCTCTTGGATCCGTTAATACGACTGGCTTCTGAAGGGGAATAGCCATGAAACATTCCTCCTGGAAAGGATTGATGTCCCCGTTCACGCGCCTCGTTTGGGGACGGGAATGTGTTCATGCGAAAGCGCCGAGGGAGAGGGCTAGGCGCACTTAAAAATAAATACAACTGTGGTCTTATCGGGCGCACGAGATGCCCTCTTGATTCGCGGGCACGCCCGATGAGGTCCCGCAATATCGGCCGCACGAGGTGCAGACAATCAGAAAAGCGGGTCAAATCCGTCGCGCAGCAGCTCAGCCGAGGTAGCCCCCGCTTTTTGAAGGTGACCAATCAAAACGACTTTGGCGACGCCTCAGTAAAGCTGGCCAAAGAGGATTCGGAGTGTTTACGAGTGGAGCACGAACATCCGGCGATTGACTTCGCCGGTCGTCTGCGGGCTGATGGCGGCCCAGGCCTCGCGGACCTGACTCAACAGATCCTCGCACTCCGTAAAATCATCGGTCGAGGTCGCGCCTCCGGCACGGACCAATCGACGCATCAAAAACTGATAAAAGTCGTTGAGATGAACGGCAACGGAACCCCCGTTGCCAAGGTCGAGTGTCTCCCGAAGGCCCGAGAGGATCGTGAGTGCCCGGGTAGTAGACGCGCTGACCGCACGTTTTTCCTGACGAATCGCATGCTCCCGCGCCAGACGAATCGCATCGATAGCAGCGTCGTACATCATGAGCACATGATCGCGCTTGCTCGAACTTTCCGAGCGGAAATTCAAATCAGCTGTCGTATAAGCTCTGCGGGCTGCGGCCATCATATCGGGTGCTCCTTCGGGATTTCTTCCGAACACTTCTTTAGTCGGCACCAAGACAGACGGATTGAGAGGGTTATAATGTTGTTTTTATACAACAACAAGCTCTCTCGACTCTGCCTTGCCGCTGATCGGGTAACCAGTCGGTGGGTGATGTCGATCCTAGAGCGCCGCTCGAGCCGTGAGCGCGGCCAGACCCTGCAGCGCCGCTTGATCCCAGCTGAACCGCTGCCGAATGATCTCACTCGCTCGTTCAGATCTTCCAACCCAAGGCACGAAGGCATCCACCACGTCGATGAGTCCCTGACTTAGGGAGTCGCGATCAGGCTCCGCCCAGAGCGCACCGCACTCATCGACGCCGGCCCAATACTGCAGAAAGTCGGGATCCTGAATCGGAACAAGCGAATGCGCGATCGGAAAATACTCCCCGCAAATCGCTGACAAATACTCCGTCTGCCCACTATACGAAGTCGTGATCACCGGAAGCCCGCACGCTAGGGCCTCAATGATGGGCAGACCCCACCCTTCAGCCCGGGTCGGCAACACAAACGCGTCCGCCTCGGAATACAAGCTCCTATAGTCGAAATCGTTCCAATCGCCCCACGCCGCGAGTACGTTGTTCAAGCCTCGACGGCGTACCTCAGCTTCAAACTGATCTCGCCGCTGTGCATGATCGAGAAAGTAATCACACTTCACGAGCAATTCGACATCCGAGCGTCCACCGAAGCACTGCGCAAAACAATCGAGTAGGAATCGATATCCTTTTCGCTCTTCATATTTTCCGATCGTTAAAAATCGGAAGGGACGGTCGGTCGGAAACCGCCTCTTTTCTTTCGAAATAAACACCGAAGGATTCACACCCTCGGGTACCACATCAATACTCTCGGGCGCTATACCGCACGCGATTAAGACCGATTTCCCCCATTCGCTAGGAGTCCATATCACATCAAATCTCTTAAGTGACTCGAGGTACTGAGCCGGCAGTCGATCACTCTCGAAAACCGCCCACACTACTTTTTTTCCGAGAACTAACTTCGCTGACGGGTGCGGCCAGAACCAAATATTGAGATCGTCAGCTTTTGATGCCGTCACCGCTATTTTCAATGACTCGTAATCGGCTGGATCTACGGTCGTAAGACGATATTGATCTGACTTCGATCGCCACGATAGAATGGCTGACTCAACAAAAGACTTAAAAAAAACCCCGCCTCCTTGCGAGTTGATTCGTCCAAAAAAACGGATGTGACGACTCATAAGCAATTAATCAGAATTCTCAAAGTAGTCTCTGCCTACGAATCGTGTCCGCGCACGATTCCCAGTGGCCTGGGCTTTGTTGCCTGACTAAACTCATCGATGAGTACCAGGGAGAGTCCTGTCTACTTTCCATCCACACCCACCCACCGGCGTACGGAAGAAGCACCACAACGCGTTTTCCAAGAGCACCGGCAAGGTGCGCGATACTCGTATCGCAGGTTACAACGACATCTAAATTCTCGATGAATGCCGCCGTCTCGAAAAAATCACTCATCGAATCACTTAAATCGATGACCTCTCGGGATTGCAGCCAGAGCTTCTCCTCACGCGTCACCTCTTTTCTTAGAGAAAATACGACCGCCCCTTCGGGAAGAATTTTGTCGAATATGCCCAGCGGAATCGACCGATTTTTCAGTTTCGGATTGTCGCTACCACGCCATTGGATTCCGATAGCTAAGCCTTTTCGCTCAACTTGGAGGGATTTTCTGGCTTCCGCTACCCGGAGGGGATCCGCACGTAGATAAGGTGTCGAATAAACATCGCGCTCAGAATCGAACCTAATAAAGGCCGGGATACTTAATAGCGACAAAGATTGATCGAAATTTTCCGGATTTATGTCTTTTTGATCGGTAACTCGGCACGATGGGAAACTGAACTCAGCTAACCGACGCAGCGATGTCGGCACACAAATCGTGACGCTCCTGTCACAAAAATACTCGTGATTTACGAAACGCAGGAACTGAATTGTATCGCCGAGACCTTGCTCAAAGAACAAGAGAATTTTTTTCGGCTGTTTAATCGAGTGAGGAACTTTCGTCGCTAAAGAAGACTGAGATGCTCGCGCGATATCCGCGATTACCTGCGGCCGATGCTCATGGAGCGGCCAACCCTCACCCCAATCACCTACGCGCAGACGCAACAACGACAAATTGAAGAGGACATGATGGTTATCAGGCTCACGCGTGGAGGCCTCCACTAAAGCCTTCCCCGCTAACTCAAAGTTTTTTTGCTCGGTCAATACATTCGCTTTGTTGACGAGGAACTCAACGCCATCGGTTTTGGTGAGCGTGAGTCCTAACGAGTAGCACTCGAGAGACTCTTGGTAACGACCGCAAGCTCGCAGCGCGTTTCCGCGAAGTAGTAACCATTCAGGCAGCGATCGCACATCGTCAGCGGACCGCTCAAGGACGTCTAGCGTCCGCTCATATTGGCCGAGTTCGTTGAGTGAACGCGCCAAATTTAATTGCGAGACAACCTGGCGCGGATTTAAGTCGAGCGCTTTTTGGAATAGCTCCGCGGCCAACGCGAACGCGTGGCGCCGCAGACACACCCTTCCTAGACCATCCAGTGCTATCGAATCCAGCGGATTTTGACGGAGCGCCTGAGCAAAGTTGAGCTCCGCGTCCTCAAGATTCCCGTCCTCTAGCGCTCTCTCACCAAGAAGATTGAATGTCATCTCCATACTCGATTGACATTCAATCAGAATTACGGCCGGGGGGGCAAATGCTCCCCCGGCCGCTCTCCTTACGAGATGGAGTCGAACCCGCCTCTAGCAGGCAGCGGCGACCGCGGCACCACTGCGTGCCGCTGCCAACCGACTCGGTTCCGACTCCTCGCTCGTGTGAGACGTGCTATGCGACGGGTTCTGAGCGAGCTCTGCCCAGGCCCCCCGCACAGACTTAACCCACTCCACGCACTTTTCCAGCAGTTCAATATCACGCTTGGTCTGCGCATGAATAATCTGACTGGTCAGTGCATTATAAAATCGAAGCAAGTCTGTGGCGACAGGTTGACCTTGCTCGAAATTTAATGTTTCGCGGAGCCCCGAGATGATCGTCAACGCTCTCGCGAACTGTCGACCTAAATCTCGATACTCCTTTCTTTGGAGATGCCCCTTCCCTGCAACCAGAGATTCGAGAATCCCATCATAAAGAAGGACGACTAACTCCGCGCCTTTTCCGCCGTGTGCAGTCGCTTCCGACTCCACCGCTTTATAGGCCTTTAAACCCTGTTGAACTAATGGTGCCATTATTTACTCCACGCTTTTATCAAGCATTACTCCGGTCAAACGATCTAAATGTTTCGCAATTCGTAGTGCCTCCTCGCTTGGGATCTGGCGAATGACATCGCCGGTCCGACTGTCTTTTACGACATACACCAGGTGCCCATCGACGGTTTGAAAGTTCACAGACACCGATAGTCCTGCCTCAGCGTATCGTGTTGATAGGGCAGCGGTTTGCTCAGCTATTGAGAGTGGCTTTCCAGATTTTCCCGACGAGTTGCTCTCTTGCTCAAGTTGTCTCGTGACCGCCAACGAGACGGTAGCGGGCTTAGCCGCTCCCGGCTCGCGCTTCGACAGCTCTTCGACGACTTTATTGATGCTGACTGACATATTTTTCTCCTAATGACTGTTATCGGAGAAGCATCAAAACGTACTGTGGAGACTGGTTCGCTTGCGCAAGCATCGCGGTGCCGGCCTGCTGTAAGACCATGCCTTTCGCAAGGGTTGCCGACTCCTCCGCATAGTCTGCGTCGACGATTTGCGATTGCGCCTCCTGTAAGCGTTGATTGATATTCATTAGATTCGAAACTGTATGCTCTAGTCGGTTGATCAGAGCACCGGCCTGCGAACGCTTGATATTTAATTTAGTAATGGCCTCATCAACCGCCGCTACAGCACTCGTTGCGAGTGTGGTGGTCGTGATGCTCAGCAATGCAGACGAAGTGCTTAGAACTGATGCCGGACTCGTATCGTTACCCGCTGTGCCAGAGACGTTCAGATCCAGCGTGTGGGCTGAGAACGTGACCGTATTGCCAGTTTTAGAGACATCGGCCCCCAAGAACATGGCGAACTCGTTATCGCCCGCCGTCGAAGCGATCACCTGTCGGTTGAACGCCGTTACCGAATTGATGCGCTGAATTTCAGTCCGCAGCGCCTCATACTCGTAGTTGGCGTTTGTCCGATCGGCATCCTCATATGTTCCGTTCTTGACTTGAACCGCAAGCTCTCGCATGCGAATGAGGATGGTCTCGATTTCGGTCGCTGCACCGTCATAGGTGCTGACCATCGAGATTGCATCGTTGGTATTTCGGATCGCTTGACTCAGGCTGCGGATATCCGCTCCCATCTTCGCTGCGACCGCCATACCCGCCGCATCATCTTTAGCTCCGTTGATGCGCTTGCCGGAGGCCAAGCGTTCCATCGCCTGTTCAAGACCCGCCCGATTCTCAGCGAGAATCCGTCCCGCCGTGATCGATGAAATATTACTGTTGATTACTACGCCCACGTTGCACTCCTAATATGATACCCAGGTGTCATGCTGATTTTTGGTGCCTGGTAAAAGTAGTTTGTGCCTAGTTGGTGCTTAGTGGTGCCTAGTTGGTGCCAGGTATCGACTACATGCTAATCATTTAGCCGTCACGGCTATCCCGAATCGATTGAATTACGACTCACTGGCTCTAGCTCCTCAGCAGAGCCAAGATAAATTGGGGTGCCTGGTTTGCCTGCGCGAGCATCGCCGTGCCCGCCTGCGCCAGAACCATGCCGCGTGCGAGTGCCGCAGACTCCGCT
>VGUP01000049.1 GCA_016874175.1 Gammaproteobacteria bacterium
CAGAGCGATCGTGAGCCGTAATGTCATTGCGGCTCTCGATCGACAGATCAATGAAGTCGAAACCGCACGCAAGTCGGCGACCGATGATGCAGGCATGTGGGCGAGACCTCATGGTGAAGAGTTCTATCGCTGGGCGCTTAAAGCATCGACGACCACGGCGATGACGCCCGATCAAGTTCATGCCTTGGGCTTCGAAGAGCTGGAGCGTTTGCACTCGCAGATGGACGGCATCATGCGCGGCCTCGGTTTTACTGCAGGTTCCGTGGGCGAGCGCATGCAGGCGATCGCCAAAGATTCGCGATACCAATTTGCCGAGGGCGATGCGGGTCGCGCCGAGATCATAGCTTTCATCGATGCGCGTCTGCGTTGGATCCGCAAGCAGATGCCGCGGGCTTTTCACACGCTCGTCGATCCGAACATGGAAGTGAAGCGTCTGCCGCCCGAAGAAGAGCCCGGGGCGCCGACGGCTTATGGTGGTGCCGGCTCCATCGATGGGCGAATACCCGGCCGATTTTGGATCAACCTGCGCACCACGGGCTTGCACAGCCGTTTTGCTCTGGCGGATCTCGCGTTTCATGAATCGATTCCTGGCCATATCTGGCAAGGCGAGTACACGCACGAGATGCCGCGTATCCGGCAGTTGCTGGCATTCAATGCCTATTCAGAAGGATGGGCGCTCTATGCCCAGCAACTGGCCGATGAGCTCGGCGCCTATGAAAACGATCCGGTCGGCAAGTTGGGTTATCTGCAGGCGATTTCGTTCCGCGCCTGTCGGCTCGTCGTCGATACGGGAATCCACGCCAAACGCTGGACCCGCGAGCAGGGCGTGCGTTTTTTTGTCGAGAAGAACGGCTCGAATCCGCTCGAGGTAGCGAGCGAAGTCGATCGCTATTGCTCATGGCCCGGTCAAGCGTGTGGCTACAAGGTGGGGCATAGCGAGATCAATCGCCAACGCGAACTTGCGCGCAGCAAACTGGGTGCTCGCTTTGATGTTCGCGACTTCAACGACACGGTACTTCGCGGCGGCAATGTTCCGCTCGACGTGCTGGGGAGCAACGTCGCTGAATATCTTCGAAGATGACCGATAAGGACGACCAGCCACGCTTATCCAAGCGGCTGAGTGAACTCGGTCTCTGTTCGCGCCGCGAGGCTGAAGAGTGGATCGTCAATGGTTGGGTTCGCGTCGATGGTGCGGTGGTCGATATCCTCGGTAGCCGGGTAAGTCGTGCTGCGCGTATTGAGATCGATCGCCGTGCGCGCGAGCAGCAATCGGAACTCGTCACGGTCATCCTCAATAAGCCGATCTGCTATGTTTCCGGGCAAGCAGAAGACGGGTACGAGCCCGCCACGGTTTTGATTCGACTGGAGAATCGCTGGGGCGGCGATGACTCGGGCCGGAGTTTTGACCCCAAGCACCTTTTGGGTCTGGCGCCCGCAGGCCGGCTCGACATCGATTCGACGGGCCTGATGGTCTACACGCAGGACGGTCGTATCGCCAAGCAATTGATTGGTGGCAACGATGTCGAGAAGGAATATCTGGTTCGTGTGCAGGGTGTGTTGTCCGATGACGGGCTTGCGCGTTTGCGTCATGGACTGGTGCTCGATGGCGTCAAGCTGAAGCCCGCGCGGGTCGCATGGCAAAACGAGGATCAGCTGCGCTTCGGTTTGCGCGAGGGGCGCAAGCGGCAGATTCGCCGCATGTGCGAGATCGTGGGGCTCAGGGTGACGGGTCTCAAGCGCATTCGCACAGGTCGGGTCATGCTCGGTGCGCTGCCCATCGGGCAGTGGCGTTATCTAAGAACGGACGAGGGCTTTTGACAGTTCATAGGCACAAATATTGACGGTTGATGCAAGGTTCAGCGACTCCACGCCCTGACCACCCGGTATCGAAAACATCGAACTGCTACAGGTTGCGCGCATCTGCGCCGTTGCACCGCGCGACTCGCTGCCAAACATGTAACAGTCGAAATACTTGAATGAATTTTCCGCGACCGATGATCCGTAGATGTCGAGTAGCGCGCTCCGCGGGTACTGGGCTTGCACCGTCTCGAGCGTGACATCGGTTTCGAATGGCACATTGAAGATTGCCCCCATGCTCGCGCGCACCACTTTGGGGTTGTAAGGCTCAACGCTATCTGGTGACAACAGACAACGAAATCGGCCGAACCAGCCGAGCGTACGCAGGATCGTGCCGAGATTGCCGGGGTCCTGGATCTGGTGCAGATAGATCGCGCGCTCGCCATCTTGTGGGGCAGGCGGTGTCAGCATGGGGACGACCGCGATCACGCCTTGAGGCGAGCGGGTCTCGCTCAACTGCGACATCTGTCGGGCGTTAAGAGTTTCGATCGCGAGTTGCCGCGGAAAGCCCGACGGCAGACCGGCAGCAAAATATTCCTCACTGACCAGAACTTTTGCGGCAGCGAGCTGCGGTCGATGCGCGAGTGCCTTGCCAAGCTCCAGAGCCAGATGTTCGCCCTCGGCAAAGAAAAAGCCGACTTCGTCGCGGTATTTTTTATGTCGAAGTTTTTTGAGGTCGTCGAAGTTCATGTTCATGCCCGCGCTCATGCCAACGCCCGTGGCATCGCTTGGCCACTGATGCTCGCCGCGATGGCCTCGGCGAGTTTGATGCCATCGACCCCGGCCGACAGAATACCGCCCGCGTAGCCTGCGCCCTCACCACCCGGGTATAGACCCCGTACGTTCAAACTTTGCAGAGTTGCGACGTCTCGCGTGATCCGCAGCGGCGAGGAGGTGCGACTCTCTATCGCTGTCAGCACGGCGTCATCACGATCAAAACCGCGAATCTGTCGACCAAAGACCGGCAGCGCTTCGCGCATTGCTTCGATGGCGTAATCGGGCAGCAGCGGAGCGAGATCCGTGAGTTTGATACCGGGTTTATAGGAAGGTGTGACCGCACCCAAAGAAATAGACGGTTGGCCAGCAATGAAGTCACCCACCAATTGCGCAGGCGCAGAATAGTCGTTGCCGCCAAGCTCGAACGCAAGCGATTCCAGTCGCTCCTGTAATGCAATACCCGCGAGCGGACCGCCCGGAAAATCCTTTGCAGGGTCGATACCGACCACGATACCCGCATTGGCATTGAGTTCGTTGCGAGAGTATTGACTCATGCCGTTGGTCACCACGCGCTGTGTTTCCGAAGTCGCGGCGACGACGGTGCCGCCGGGGCACATGCAAAAACTGTAGACGGAGCGCCCGTTGTCGGCGTGATGTACAAGTTTGTAGTCCGCCGCGCCGATGGCCGGGTGACCTGCGAAGCGCCCAAGGCGTGCGCGATCGATGAGCGATTGCGGATGCTCGATGCGAAAGCCGATCGAAAAAGGTTTCGGCTCCATTAACACTCTTCGTTGTTCGAGCATACGAAAGGTGTCGCGCGAACTGTGCCCGAGTGCGAGCACCACATGCCGCGAGGCGATGAATTCGCCGTTATCGAGCAGGACACCACGCATTGCACCATCTTCGATGACGAGATCAACCACTTTGCTGTCGAAGCGGATCTCGCCGCCGAGTTCGATGATTTCATTGCGTAGTTTCGCGACGACTCCGGTCAGGCGAAACGTGCCGATATGTGGTTTGCTGACGTACATGATCTCGGGTGGTGCCCCTGCACGTACGAATTCGCGCATGACTTGTCGACCGAGATAACGCGGATCTTTGATCTGACTGTAGAGCTTGCCGTCGGAAAAAAGCCCGGCGCCACCTTCGCCGAATTGAACGTTCGATTCCGTGGTCAAAATACGCTTGCGCCACAAGCCCCACGTGTCTTGCGTGCGCTGTCGAACGTCACGACCGCGCTCGAGTACGATAGGGCGATATCCCTGTTGGGCGAGAACGAGCGCCGCAAACACACCGCAGGGCCCAAAGCCGACCACGATGGGTTGGTGGTCGACATGGTTTGCGGCGCGGGGTGGTGGCCGAAAGCTCGTATCGGGTGCGACCGCGATATGCCGATCATTGCCATGCTTCGCGAGAATCTGGTCCTCGTCACGCACTTGCACATCCACGATATAGACGAAGGCGATCTCGCGATCTTTGCGTCGTGCATCATGACTACGCTTGAAAACCGTAAAACCGACGAGGTCGCTCGCCTCAATTTTCAGTCGCTGCAGAATCGCGCGCCGCAGCGCGTCCTGGGTACGGTTTTCTGTGGGGTAGCCCCAGGGGAGCGACAGTTCGGTGATACGGATCATGGCCGGTCCTGGTCGGTAGACCCGACAAAGGTTTCGAATCGCGCTAGTCTATCGTCATCATGGCCCGATCCAAGAGCAGCGGTAGTTGGCTGCGCCGTCACGTCACCGATCCCTACGTCAAACTCGCGCAGAAAGAGGGTTATCGTTCGCGCTCTGCCTACAAGCTCATCGAACTGAACGAGAAAGACCATTTACTGCGTCCGGGCCATTGGGTGATGGACCTGGGTTCTGCACCGGGCGGGTGGTCGCAGGTCGCTGCCAAGGCTGTGGGTGCCAAGGGCCGGGTGTTGGCCACGGATATCCTGTCCATGGATCCGATTAACCACGTCGATTTCATTCAGGGTGATTTCACGAGCGATGCGGTGGTCGAACAGATTCACGCCTGGCTTCAGGGCGAGAAATTCGATCTGATCGTTTCTGACATCGCTCCCAATCTCAGTGGGATCGACTCCGCCGATCAGGCGCGTTCGATCTATTTTCTCGAGCTTGCCCTCGACACCGTGCGCCTGGCGCTCAAGCCGGGAGCCGCTCTCGTCGCCAAGATGTTTCAGGGGCAAGGGTCAGATGAATACGTGAAGGAGCTGCGCAAGAGCTTCAAGAAGGTTTCGATCCGCAAGCCTAAAGCCTCGCGACCCGAATCGCGCGAGGTATATATCGTGGCCAAAGATTTTTGCGGCTGATTCAGTTTTCGGTGAGCGATCGCGCGAGCACGAAGTCGCGCTGGTGGTCGTTGCCCAGAACGAAAATCTGCTCGCTGACTTCGCGGAAACCGTGCTTGCGATAAAACGCGATCGCTCCAGAGTTTTCTTGCCAGACTCCGAGCCACGCTGTTTTGCAGCCCTAACTCTGCAGAGCTTCGAGAGAGCTCTGCATGAGCGACAACGCGACGCCCGTGCCATGAAACTCCCGTAGCGGATAAAAACGCGCGATTTCGCCGGGCGCGGGACCTGAAACACAATCGGGCGCCGAGCCCCAGCGCAGTTGTGAAAACCCTGCCAACTCGCCATGGTGCTTGATGAGCAGCGTGGCGCCATCAGTTGCCGCGAATTCCGACGCCTGCTTGGCTTCACTGAAATGGCTGCGGCAATAGAGGTCCATGTCGGCTACCGAGTTTTGTTCCTCAAAGGCCTGTCGAAAGCTTTTTTCCGCGATCTGCGCCAGCGCAGCAGCATCGGTGGGTGAGGCGATACAAATCAACATTCGATTACTTTGACGACTCTCGCGGCTCAGGTCTGCGCCACAACCAGAATGCAATGCCTGCGAGCAACACACCCGTGCTGATCGACCACGGCGTGAAGCCGCGCCAAACCACGAGAATGACCCAACTGATCGCCATGCCGAGCGCAGCAAGACGCTTGCCGCGCCGACTCACTCTTCGACCGTCATTCCAATCGCGCAGTGCCCGCCCGAAACGCGGATGGGTGATTAAACGCGCGCGCCACTCGGGTGAGCCTTTGCCCAGCGCCCAGGCGCCGACCAGCAGAAAAATCGTGGTCGGCATGAGAGGAATGAAGGCATTGACGATGCCGATGCCGACACTCGTGAAACCCAGAATGCGCCAGAGGAGAGTCGGCATGAGGCCGGCAGCATACCTTAATCGTCCCTTGCCCGAATCGCGTCACCTCGATTCCGTATCGGATGGCAGAATGGCGGGAATACACCCTGATGCGTCGACCGCCATCGATGGCTTATCTGTATGTCTTGCTGTCTCTGTTTGGAGTGTTGTGGATCGCACTCGCGCTGCGACCACACGATCGCACCGTCTGGCTTGCTGAAAATTCATTGACGGTGCTGACGGTCGCCACGTTACTTGCCACCTACCAGCGATGGCCTCTCGAAAGTCTTTCCTATTCTCTTACCGTCGTGTTTCTCGTGCTGCATACGATCGGTGGCCATTTCACGTATGTTCGCGTGCCGTATGACCGAACGGCGTTTCAGCTATTCGGACGTGAAATCAACAAGACCTTCGGCTGGGTTCGCAATCATTACGATCGTCTCGTTCATTTCTGCTACGGCTTGCTCATGGCTTATCCTTTTTTCGACATGTTGCAGCGCTACGCGACGCCTGCAGAGGGTTGGAGCTATTTTCTTTCCCCTGCACTGATTGTGGCGACCAGCATGATTTTCGAGGTGCTGGAGTGGTGGGCCGCGGCCTTGCTGAGCAAGGATCAGGACGCGGCTTACTTGGCGGCACAAGGTGACGACTGGGATGCTCAAAAAGACATGGGCATGGCCGCGTTAGGGTCGATTTTCGCCATGTTTGCAACGTGGCTGATGTTCTGAGCAAAAGGGGCTGCGGTTTTCCACATGTCCGTCGGCGGTCCAGTAAAATCGCGCGTATCTTGAGTAGCAAGGAGGGCGTCGTCGCCACCTATGGAAATCGCGATATTGCTGGGTCTCATTGTTTTCAATGGTCTATTTGCAATGGCCGAAATCGCCATCCTCACCGCAAAGCGGGTCCGACTCGAATCAGCCGCCGAGCGGGGCGACGCAGGAGCCGCACAAGCGCTCAAACTCGCCAATAACCCCAACCGATTTCTGTCCACCGTCCAGGTGGGTATCACCTCGATAGGCGTGTTGAGCGGTATTGTCGGCGAAGCCACGCTCGCTCGTCCCTTCGAACTCATACTCGCAGATGCCGGTGTGAACGAGTCGTACGCCAATTACATCGCGACGGGTTTCGCGGTGGTCACCATCACCTATTTTTCGATCGTCGTCGGCGAGTTGATTCCGAAGCGTATCGCGCAGACCTATCCGGAGTTGATGGCGCGAAACATTTCGCGGCCCATCGCTTTTTTAGCGGTAGCGACGCGACCCTTTGTGCATTTGCTGTCCCATTCCACCGAGATCTTGCTCAAAGTGTTGTCCATTCCTGAAAAGCGTGAGTCCGAGGTGACCGAGGAGGAAATCTACGCCGTGCTCAAAGAGGGCGCGGAGTCGGGTGTGCTTGAGTCGGAAGAGCGAACGATGATGCAGAATCTATTTCGACTCGATGAGCGCAAGTTGGTTTCGCTCATGGTGCCTGTGGCTGATGTGGTCTCGCTCGATCTCAATGCGTCGCTGGCCGACAATCTCAAAGCGATTTCCTCCACCGGGCATGCTCGCTATCCTGTCTTGCGCGACGACTGGAGCCACGTCGCTGGAATACTCAAGACTAAATCTTTGGTACAGAGCTTCGTGGAAGGTGAGGGCAAGACGCTCGACAACTTGCTCGATGAGCCTATTTTTGTGCCCGAGTCGAGTTCGGCTCTCGATCTTTTGACGCAGCTGCAAAAATCGGTGTCGAAGATGGCGCTGATCGTCGATGAGTATGGTGCCGTTCTCGGCATCGTGACGATGCAGGATCTGCTCGAGGCGATTACCGGCCAGTTTTCTCTGACCGGGCAGAAGATGGAGTGGGGGGTCCGTCGCGAAGATGGGAGCTGGCTGCTTGAGGGTACGACGCCAGTTCTCGAGCTCAAAGATGTGCTCCACATCAAGCAGCTACCTGAAGAAGAGCGTGATCGCTACTCGTCCTTGAGCGGCATGTTCTTATTGCTGCGTGGCGCCGTGCCGCGCGAGGGTGATTCGGTCGAATGGGCAGGATGGAAATTCGAGGTCATCGACATGGATGGCAATGCCATCGACAAGATCATGGCGACACGAATTGCCGCTCCGGCAGCGGCAGAGCGCGACTAGTTCGATCGACTGAAAGATCCTTTCGAGGCGAGTCGCCAACCATCAGCTTCGGCGACGAAAACCCGATAATCCCGGACGATTTTCGGCTCGCCACGGCGAGTGCCACCAATCAGCAGGGCATCGGCTACACCGTCAGCATTGAAGTCGTTGAACATCATGATCGGTGCCTCCGCGTTGCCACCCGGATCGAGCGTGGTGGCCGAACGCATGAACTCGGCGCGCAGGGCAATATCGAGCTTTATCGAAATGCTCGCGTTTTCGGGCAAGGTGCGCAGGCTACGACGCCACTTGTCGAATCGCTCTGGTGTCGCGTTCGGATCAGCGGGTTCAGGCTTTTTATGGGAGTTTTGCGCCAGCATCGTCTTTGCATCTCGACCGAGCGCCGAGTCGTTTGCCGCGAGCGACTCCAGCGCAAGTTGACCTTGTCGACCTGCCTCAAAGCGCAGGAAGCTCAGCGCGCCGACACGACTTTCGGCAACGGTGGCCACCGTCGCCCGTTGCAACTGATTAGCAACGCTCCAACGCAAGGAATCGCCAAGGGGTGTGAGGCTCACCGCGAGCGTCAGCAGCAATATCCCTGCGAGTACCGTGTTGATTGGCGCAATGCTCGCGAGCCATGGCCCGCTGCGCAGCGCCGCATAGGCATAACTCGCAGAAAACAGACCAGCGACTGCAGCGGCGATCAGTCCCCAGTAACGTGCAGGCGTCAGGCCGAGCTCGAGCGTGCGAACCGAAAGCGAATAAAGCGCTGTCGCCGCGACCGCAGTTAGTAGGACAGGCACCACCCGCAACGCTCGTTTGAGCCAAGGACGATAGTCAGGCTCCGTTGCGCCGTCGCGGAAGGCCGCGTTGATCAACAGCACCGTCACGGCGACCAGCGCGAGCAAGATCGCACTATTGAGAATTTTTTCGCCGCTGTCGATCAGCATTGGAAGCTTGGGAATCAGCGCCAGCGTGAATGCGGTGACGATGATTCCTGCGAGCGGCAAAAGCCACTTGAGCAGACCCAGAATTTGCTCGAGCGCTCCGGCAATCAAGCGCTCGCTGGCACCAATGACCTGTGTCGCCACCGCGAACGCTACCGTGGTTGCAGGATATGCAAAACGCGCATCGCCAAAGAGGTTTTTGAAGAATGGGTTACCGAGAATGTCGAACAGCGCCGCCCAAAGAAAAAGCAGCAGCCAGAAAAACCCCGTAAAGAGCAAGGCTTCAGCCAGTGTGCACAATGAACTCCAGACACTGCGGAAGAGGACGGGATATGCCGGATACCAGAGACCGCCTTCGAGACGAGCGCGTAGCAGTGACAGGAGCAGCAGCCAACCGAGCAACAAAGGGAAGATGAAGCGCGCTGTCTCGATGTCGGCGAGTTCGCCAGGTTTGAACGGCACCGGAAAGTCGCGAAACGCGACGTAGCCCGCTAGCGCGAGGAAGATCGCCAGACTCCCGCTGGCTTTCCATAGCACTGCCTGCCGCTGATGCTTCCAGAGCATGAGAACGACTGGGGGTACCCAAAGAAATACTAGAAAAAGAGCGGTCAGCAAACCCGGGCTGGTCGCGGGCCAGCTTGCTGCAGACACGGCCTGTTGCAGTGACCACAGCATTGCCGCCTGAAAGAGTGCCAGCGCGATATTCATTTCAGCGCTCGATGCCTGCGGGCGTGCCGAGAATCTTATTCATCTCGATGAAGTTGCCATCAGCATCCCAGACGGCACTGAACATGACCGGGATGATGCCGCCTGCGGCACCCGGGTAGTCGATTCGTTGCGGGGCCTCGGCGATCGTGACATGTGGAGTCGATTTGATACGCTCGAAGCGCGAATCGAGATCCTGCAGATTGAACACCAAGATAAGGCCTCCGGGCTGGGCTTTGCGCAATACGGGTGGCGGCGCTGGCTCTGCCAGATTCAGACGCTGCATCAGTCCGAGTACGCCAATGAAATCGTCATTTGCTCGTAGCAGCACCAGGCGAGTTGTACCACCGATGACTTGGTCGTAAATCACCTTCAGCCCCAGGGCGTCGCGGTACAACGGCAGCGAGCGATCAATATCGCGAACGACGAGGGTGGTCCGGCGCAAGTCCACTGGAACTCGTTCGTTTTCAGGGACCGGTGCGGTGATCGCGGTGTTGCCAAGGGTGACGAGCGTTAACAAACCAAAGAAAAGGGCACGTAGAGATGAAATGCGAGTCATGTTGATACCCTCAGGATTTTCGCTGCCGGCGCTGCTCGATGATTTCGAAGAGCGCCATGCCAACGAGTACCGACTCAGGCGTGAAGGAGCTCCAATCCATATTCATAGGTTCGAATTCTCATTTCGTAGTTTTAAACCTTGCGAACCAATCGAGGATACGCTGATCGCGGTCGTTGCCGTTGATCGCGATACCGTGACTGTCGCCGTGATAGATGACGAGTTCGTAATCTTTCGAGAGTTCTTGCAGACGCGTGGCAAATGGCAGCGTTTGGCGCGCAGTCGAGACGAGTGGATCTCCGCTACCCTGCAAAATCAGCATAGGCGACTCGATTTTTTCCGCCCATAGAATTGCCGAGCGTGCAGCCAGCGCCGCTGCGCGATCGCCCTTGGCTTGAGCCGCCAGTCGACTGAACTCGGGCGCCCGCAGGTCGGCGGGCAAGCCCACTAGTGCAACGGCATTGAATGCGGCGCCATCGCGTGCTGCAGAAAGCGTCATCATGGCGCCGCGTGAATAACCCAGGGCGAATACGTTGTGCTCGTCGACGAACGGCAACTGACGTGCAATCTGTGTTAAGTGAACGACATCGCGCACATCTGCCCCGCCGATCTCATCAGTTCCCTCACTACCGTCGTTGCCGCGATACTGAGAGCCGATGACTGCATAGCCTGCACGCACAAAGCGCTCAAAGCCGAATTGTGTGTTGGGCCTGAGTTTGGAGTCGTCGCCGGTTCCGCCACGATTGAAGACAATGATCGGCAGTCGCTGCCCGAGCTCGATGGTCGCTGGCGTCCAAAGAAATCCACGAATTTTCAAACCATCGACGTCATAGGCAATACGTTCGCAACGAATGCCTTGGCGATTCCGCGCGAAATAGTCTGCTTCCGTACCGAGCGACTTGTCGGCCGCTGCTTCGGCGATGACCCGCACCGGAAGCTTTTGCGCGCGGGCCGCCGACTGCTCCATCTGTAGTGTGGCCAACTGCCGCTCCCGATAACGCTTGAAGTTCGGCGGCTCGCCGTCTTCGCAGGGAAAGCGCTCGATAAAGGGGTTCGCTCCGGTAATGCCCGCGCTTTGCGCTGCTTGAGCGTTCGCAAGCCCCAGGAAAATTATTGCTGAAGCAACAACGAGTGAGGCCAGACGGTAAATCATTGGACGCTATCCCACCAAAACTCAAAGTTGATCGAAACGAATCGGGCCGCCGTCCAAAGGGACAGTGATCAGCATGCCATCGCGGCCGAGTCTGACGCCTTGGGCTCGAATGTTACTGACACCCCGCAGCCAGGGAATCTCCAAGGGTTTGGCGACGATGGGCGGCGCGATATGGGTATAAACGAGTTCGCTTACCGCGGCCTCGTTCGCGAGTCGTGCCGCTTGCACGGGGTCGATGTGATAGTCGGTGGTATCGCGTAGCACCGTCGCCAGATTCTTTGCCCCCATGGCGACTACCTGGTCAGCAACGAGATTTTGCAGATGGTGAGATTCTGCTTCGCTCACCAAAACGTCGGCGCCGCGTATCGCCGCGATGAGTGGTGCAAAAAATACGGTGTCGCCCGTGATCACGACCGAGCGGCCGCGATAGTCAAAGCGGTAGGCGAGCGCCGGTGTCACTGGCCGATGGTCAACTTCGATAGCGGTTACAACAACGCCGTCCCGGTCATATACCACCGTGCGGCGCCCCTGCGGTATTTCCCCCGCTTTGAGATCGGTAATTCGCTGTGCCGTCATCGCGCCCGCAGCTAATGGCAGCAAGCCACGGCCCCGATCGTGGTGTGCATTTCGATAGGTACGATCGAGGGCGTACGCCTCGTTGAATCCAGCAACGACTTGCTCGACGCCATCCGGGCCATGAACCTGCAGCGGCACACGCCGTCCCTGAACCCAGCCCTGCATATTGAATTCGCCAAGCTCGCCGATGTGGTCGGAGTGAAAGTGCGTGAGAAAAACATGTTCGATATCGGCGAGCGGAATACGCCACAGCGTCAGGTTCTCGGTGGACTCTGGACCAATATCGATCAAAAACATTTTCTTGCCTGCAGCGACGAGCGTGCAGGCTTTGGCCGAGGCGCGCAATGGCATCGGGCTCGAGGTTCCGCAGAGCAATACCCGCAGCGCGCTGTCATCGAGAGGTAACTGATTTGTGCGCGACATTTGCGCGCGAACAGCGCGGGCGACGACGGCGTCTTGTACGGCGGGTGAAAATCGGAACGCCGCGTAAGCGAGGGTCACGAGCAGAGCGACCGAAAAACCCAGCGTGAGCAAAAGTCGCTTCATTGTTGACGTCTATCAGGAGTCGGCAATCAAGCGACGCAGGTCAGCCGCAAGTTGCTCGATGGGCATGTCAGCTTGGGCGATCAGCCGCATGCGGGTGTTTTGATCATATACATAGATCGTCGAGGAATGATCGATGGTGTAGTCGGTGCCGTCTGCCGTCGGCACCTTGACCGCAATCGCATGGAACGCCTTGACGACGGATTCAAGCGCGGCGGGTTCGGGTCGCAGGCCAATGAATGACGGATCAAAGTTTTTGACATACGCGTCAAGTCGCGAGGCGGTATCACGCTCAGGATCAACCGTCACGAGTATTACCCGAACCGCCGCACCGTCTGCTCCGAGACTCTTTCGCAGCTGTCCAAGACGCATCAGCGTGGACGGACAGACATCCGGGCAACTCGTAAAGCCAAAAAATACCACCGTGATCTTGCCGGAAAAATCAGCCAGCGATCGCGACTTGCCCTGCGTATCGGGAATCTGCAGTTGTGTGCCGTACGAAACGCCCGTGACCTCAGTGGCGTTGAAGGGCAGCGGAGGAGGCGCGCAAGCAGCGAAAATGACGCTGAGGACAATGATTATTCCCCTCATGGCATTTGTCCCACAGCTTCGACACGTAACGAGACTTTGACCGCACCGGCTTTCTCGAATTGCAGCAGCAGCGGCATCGAGCGTCCGGCTTCGAGCGGCGCCGCAAGCTGCATGAGCATGAGATGCATGCCGCGGGGCTTAAGCTCGACGCGCGAATTGGCGGGTATGGGGACGCCGCCCTGTACTTCACGCATGCGCATCACGCCGCCATCCATGCTCGTGTGGTGAATCTCGATCATGCCCGCCCACGATGCCGATACCGATAACAGACGATCAGCGGTCAGGCCATTATTGATGAGCGTCATATAGCCACCGCTGACGGTTTGCCCAGGGGCCGTCGAACGCGTCCGCGCATTTTCGATCTGAATACTGGGTGCGGCCGATGCTATACCGACATATACAAACATCGAGGACAGCAGACATCGTGAAATGAATCGGCGGCGCAACATGCTGGCCGTAACTTAACAAATCTTTCCGCAACTTTGTCGGGTCGCCATGGAATTTCGCATCGTCGCTGCGATCAAATCGCTGGCCTAGAAAACAAGCCCTTCATTTGCTTCAGGAGCTAACCATGAAATGGCACAACAATCTGTTCGGCGCAGCGCTTGCAGCCGTTGGTCTGCTTGGTGGCGCGAGCGTCGTCGGCGTGAGCGTAGCATCGGTGCAGCCCGCCGATTCTCCGTTGACCGCACCTGGCGACCGGGGCGGGCGGGCCGATCGTCGCGGCGGTGGTATGGAACGCCTGCTTGCCGATTTGGATTTGTCCGAGACCCAGCGTACCCAAGTGCAATCCATCGAGGCTACGCAGCCGCTGCGGGAGCAAATGCGTTCTGCTCAAGGTCGCGAGGATATGAACTCAGTTCGCGATCAGATGCGCGCTGCGCAGCAAAAACTGCGAGGCGAACTGAGTGCGGTATTGACGCCTGAGCAGCGCCAGCAATTCGAGGCAAGACAGTCTAAGATGCGCGAGCGTATGCAAAATCGCCAGCGCGGAGATCGCGGCGAGCGGCGACGCCCGGATCGATAAGAGAGAGTTAATTCAGCGTTGCTTGGGCACTGACGGGCCACACCTGTCGCCCGCGCGCAATCGTCTCGACCGCTTGCAGATCCCGCAGATTCTCGGGATCGATGCGCAGCGGATCGGCCGAGAGCACGACCAGATCCGCCTGCTTGCCGACTTCGATCGAGCCTTTGATCGATTCGTCGCCCTCTTGTCGCGCCGCTTGAAGCGTGATTGCAGCCAGCGCTTCCCATGTGGTCAGGCGTTGCGCGGGGCCGAGAATATCGCCGCTGCGCGAACGTCGAGTGGTCGCCGACCACAGTGTGCTGATCATGTTGGGCGGAACGACGGGTGTGTCGGTATGCAGTGTGAAGGCGACTTTGCGATCGAGTGCCGAACGCGTTGGGCTGATGCGATCGGCGCGCACCGGACCGAGCGTCTCTTCGCGATGCCAGTCGCCCCAATAAAAAGTATGAGCCACAAAGAACGAAGCGGTCATGCCGAGATTTGCCATGCGATCGAGTTGATCATCACGTACCGTCTGCGCATGGATCATCACGACATCGGATTTTATTGAGGTGTCCGTCTGCTTTGCGGCAGCGACGGCATCGATCAGCATTTCGGCGGCGGCATCACCGTTGGCGTGTGCCAGCACCGGAATGTTGTGCGCAGCAGCTTCGGCCATGACGCGCTTGACGGTCTCTGCGGGTAGCGTTGGATAGCCAGCATAATCCGACTTTTGTCCGGCCGGGGGTACTCGATAAGGCTGGGACAAGAATGCAGTCTTGCCCTGTGGGCTGCCATCGAGAATCAACTTGACGCCATAGTGTTTGAGGCCGCGCTCGTAGCTGCGCGCAGGGGCGAATTTGTCGAGCTTGAGGGCGACGGGAGACCACATCTGGTAGGTCACCACATCGAGATCGAGCAGCCCACGATACGCCGCTTCATCGAGCAAGGCTTTGGTGGGCGCAACCAGTGCACCATCTTGCACGGTGGTTATGCCCATGCGGGCGTAATAACGCTGGGCCGCCGAGAGATTTGCCAGCGACTGCTCCAGATTGGGCGGCGGGACTTTCTCGCGCACGGCATTGAAAGCCGTTTCTTCGAGCACACCATCGGGCTCACGTGAATCTTTGCGACGGCGGATGATGCCGCCTGCCGGATCGGGCGTGCTGGCATCGACCCCGGCGAGTTTGAGCATGGCGGAATTTGCCGCAGCAAGATGTCCCGAGACATGGCTGATCATGATCGGATGCGCTGACGACACGGCATCCAGATCGTCGCGATTCGGATGGCGTTTTTCTTTGAGCTGGGCATCGTCGTAGCCAAAACCGATGACCAGGGCGTCGGCCGGTAGCTGCCGTTCGACGATGAAACGACGCAGGGCATTCTGCAGATCGGTGATGCTGCGCACCGCACCCACCGGCGGTGCTGAGAGATCGGCAAGGCTCAGCGTCGAGCTAGTTGCCGTCAAATGGCCGTGAGCAT
>VGUP01000050.1 GCA_016874175.1 Gammaproteobacteria bacterium
AGCGGAACTCGGGGGCAGCCTTGCCCACCTCGGCGTTGGCCAGAGCAAAAGGGGCGGCGAGCGCCAGCAGCGATGCGAATAGTGTTTTCATGAAGGATCCTCCGATGAGCGACCATCATGAACGCGTGATCACGCGGGGTCAAAGCGCTTCGGCTAACGCGGCGCTTCGCTCTTTTCAGGTGCTACGGTCGTCATGGACAATGGCCGTGGGGGTTGTAGGCACGGGGTACCGGAACTTGCGTGGCAAGTTTCGGTCTCACCGTCAAATGTTGTGACGGGTCGGTCAGCCTCGCCAGTTCCTCACCGGCCACCCGTCAAGATTAGTGCGCACACCCTTAACTCCGCCAGGCTTTTGCCGCTTTCACCTCGGGATCCCGCTGCTGCTCGTTACGACCGTGCTGTTTGCGCTCGATTGGTTCGATGCCGATCGGGCGATCGCCAGTGCGCTTTTTTTCAGTACGAGCGACGGTCAGTGGGTCGGCCGAGACAGCTTTTGGATGAATGAAGTGCTGCACATTGCGGGTCGTAACCTGATGCGTCTGATCGGCGTCCTTGCCATCGGCGCTTGGGCGCGCATCGACGCTCACTCGGCTATTTCGCGCTCTGCATGGCCTTGGTTCCGCGCATCGTGGGCGGGCTCAAAACGATTACCAATGCAGATTGTCCGTGGGACATCGCCGGATTCGGCGGGACACGACTCTACCTCGAGTGGTATCTGTCCCGACCCGCAGCGTTGCCGCACGCGGCGTGCTTTCCGGGTGCGCATTCGTCTTCGGCCTTTGCCTTGTTTGCCCTTTATTTTCTTTGGAGAGAACCGCAGCCGCAGCGTGCAAGGGTCGCGCTGGTCGGGGTACTCGTGCTTGGCGCGTTGTTTTCGTTCGCCCAGCAGTCACGCGGCGCACACTTCTTGTCGCATGATCTGGCGTCGGCACTGATCGCCTGGCTGATCTGCCTCGGGCTTTATCTGCAATTCTTTGACTATGGAAAACAACCGGATGCAACGCAGGCTTGACGCGCGCGCAAGATCGATCAACATGCTGCGCCTCGCACTGCTAGCGACCGCAGCGTTGCTCGTGGCCCTGCCGCCGGCCGCCGCCGCCTCCGGCGTTCGCTCGCTGTTGACTGCGCGCAACGATGCTCTCGAGCAGAACCGAACGGCCGACGTTCCGGATGACGCCACGCTCGAGTCCGCGGGCGCCAAGATCGGCAAAGTCACGGTACGCGCCCTCGACGTCTTCGATACCGCTCGCGAAGACGAGGACAACTGGCTGTTCCGTACGGTCAACCGTCTGCATATCAATACGCGCGAATCGACCCTCGTCAATCGGCTGTTTTTCAAGGAGGGTGACATCTACCAGGGTCGCCTGCTCGAGGAGAGCGAGCGATTGCTGCGCGACACTCGCTATCTCTACGACGCCGCGGTACGCCCTGTGCGCTACGCCGAGGGCGTCGTCGATATCGAAGTGGTCACGCGTGATGTATGGACGCTGAATCCTGGCGTCTCGTTTGGTCGCACGGGTGGCAAAAGCACTTCGGGTATCGAGATCGAGGAGTTGAATCTGCTCGGTCGCGGCCCGCAGATCAACGTCAAGCAATTGAACGAGGGCGAGCGCGATATCACCGCGATAAGGTTCGCTGATCGACAACTCGGTAGTACGTGGTGGGCGCTTGAGGCCGAGTACTCGAACTTCAGCGATGGTGGCGCCAAACGGTTTTCTTTGGAGCAGCCCTTTTACGCGCTCGACACCCGTCGTGCGGGTGGTGTTTCTTTCTTTGATACGACCCGTATCGATTCGCGCTATGACCTCGGTGAGCGGGTGGCCGAATATGGCGCCGAGCAGCGGCTGCAGAGTGCTTGGTTTGGTCTCTCGCAGGGGCTACAAGGCAATTTCGTGACCCGGTGGACGGTGGGGGTCACCAGCGATGAATGGCGGTTTTCCAAGGTTCCAGGCAGCGCCTTCAAGATGGCGCTACCCCCGGATCGCAAACTCGTTTATCCCTGGGCCACCGTCGAGTGGGTCGAGAATGATTTTCGCGCTGTGCGCAACCGCGATCAGATCGAGCGAACCGAAGATTTTCAATATGGTTTGAACGCCGCATTGGGTATCGGCTATGCGACTACCGGCCTCGGTGCCGATCGCAATGCGCTGGTGTTCAACTCGCGCGCCAGCAAGGGCTTCGAGTTGAGCGGCAAGCGCAGTCTGCTGCTCGCGGCTTCGCTCAATGGCAGATACGAAGAGGGAAACCTTGCCGATACTTTGTGGAGTGCTACGGCACGTTATTACCATCGTCAGTCAGATCGACGGCTTTTCTTTGCAGGGCTCGCGGTAGATGCCGGCGAGAAACTCGATATCGATCGCGAGCTGATGCTGGGTGGCGATACCGGCCTGCGTGGCTATCCGCTGCGTTATCAGGGTGGTCAAGGCCGCTGGTTGTTGACATTCGAGCAGCGCGCTTTCACCGACTGGTACCCATTTCGACTCGTGCATGTCGGCGCTGCGGCGTTCGTCGACGTCGGTGGCACCTGGGGCCGCGATCCCTACGCGAGCAAGACACACGAAATACTTGGCGACGTCGGCGTGGGTCTGCGACTCGGCAACAGTCGCTCTGCGCTCGGCAACGTGTTGCATATCGATCTGGCCTTTCCGGTGAACGGTGACAAGTCACTGCAGAGCATGCAGGTCGTCGTCGAGACCAAGCGCAGCTTCTGACGGATAAACCGCCTCATCTGGCATGTCATCTCTCATGAAATTCAAGTTTCCTCGTCCGCAGTTTCATTCCACGACCCTGACCGCATGGTCGGCGCTCTGGTGTCTGATCGCCCTCAATCTGCCGTTCTGGACCCGCATACTCGAGATCCGCCCGGCTGCTTCGATGGGCGATGTGATGTATCTGGCGTCGTTCGGTTTGCTGGCATTTTTGGTGATCAACATGTTTTTGTTGCCACTGACTTTGTTGCGACCGCTGACCCGGCCGTTATTGGCGGTCGCCCTGTTCCTGGCGGGTCTCGCTGCATATTTTGTTGACGCCTACGGCGTGCGCATCGACAAGGTGATGATTCGCAACGTCTTCGAAACCGATGGCGTCGAAGCGGACGAGCTCGTCAATCTCAACCTGCTTGTTTACGTGGGCTTGCTCGGCGTGTTGCCGGCTTTGCTGGTGATGCGCGTTGGTCTGATCGTCGCCAGCTGGCGACGGGAACTTGCGCATCGTGGAGCGGCTTTGGGGCTGACGGCGCTGAGTATCGGCGTGATCGCGGCATTTTTCTACCAGGATCACGCCTCCACGTTGCGCAATAACCGCGAGCTTCGGCACCTTCTGGTGCCGGTCAATTACCTGACGGGCCTTGGCAGCTACGTCGGTGATATCACCAAGCCTGAGCCGCCCTATGAAGCCATCGGCAGTGACGCCAAGCCCGGCGCCGTTTGGCAGCAAGCGAATGCCTCGCGTCCATTGATCGTGGTATTAGTGGTCGGCGAAACCGCGCGTGCCACCAACTTCGGACTCAACGGCTACGCTCGACAGACGACGCCTGAACTTGCGCAAATTCCGCGCCTGGTCAATTTCACCAATGTCTCCTCGTGTGGCACGTCGACGGCGATCTCCGTGCCCTGCATGTTCTCTGACCTCGGTCGTGAGGGATTTTCCGTCGAAAAGGCCCGTACGCGAGATAACCTGATCGACATCGTCTCCAAGGCGGGGTTCGACGTCGATTGGTTCGGCAACAACACCAACTGCAAGGGGGTGTGTCGCGCAGTTCCCGAGATTCGCGCAGTCCGCGCGGAGCATCCGCAGTTTTGTGTTGGCGACAGTCCCTGTATGGACGGTGCCATGTTCGGTTTATTCGAAAAAACTTTGATGCAGCCTGCGGGTCGGCGCTTTGTCGTCTTGCATATGTTGGGCAGTCACGGACCGGGCTATCACCTGCGCTATCCAAAAGAGTTCGAGCGCTTCACCCCGGTGTGCCGCGAGACCGATTTTTCCAAGTGTCCAGTGAGCGATATCGTCAACGCGTACGACAACACGGTGCTCTACACCGATCATCTTTTGGCGAGTACGGTCCGCGCTCTCGAGGCGCTGGCCGAGCGCGCGGATACGGCATTGCTGTACGTGTCGGATCACGGTGAATCGCTTGGCGAAAATGGCATTTTCTTGCATGCGCTGCCGTACGCGATTGCACCCGACGTGCAGACCCGCCTACCCATGGTGTTTTGGGCTTCGAGCGGGTTTGCCGAGCGTATGGGCCTCGATGGCGGCTGCCTGCAGGCTGAACGCGGACAACCGTTCTCCCACGACAACGTCTTTCACTCCGTGCTAGGTTTGCTGCAGGTCGATACCGCAGCCCGCAAGCCTGCACTCGACCTGTTCGCAAGCTGTCGCAATACACAAATCAAAGCAGAGGGAGCGTCACCATGACCGCAGAGATCAAGCCCACTGGCGTACGCAGTCGCCGCGATTTCATTACGGCTTCGGGAACGGTGGCAGCAGGCGCCGCGGGAACGCTGGCAATGTCGTCGGGCGCAGACGCAGCGATCTCGACGTCATCATCACGCCCACGCATGTCGAACGACGCTCTGCGTGCGCTCTTCAAAGATCCGGTCTGGAACCGCGAAACCACGGCGCGCATCGAGGGTGACACGGCACTCGGCAAGTACGTCAATGGTTACGTGACGGGTACGGTGCTCGGCGTGCGTGACGGCGAGGCGGTTCGCCCGTTGTTTGGTTTTGAGGTGTTTTCTTCGATTCGCGTGGTCAAACAGCCGAACGATTCGTATCAGCGCATGTGTCGCGAACTGATTTTTTATCGCGATCTCAAGACCGGCGAAATGATGGATAGCTGGCTCAATCCGTACACCAACGAAGAAGTGCGTGTGGTCGATGTGGCCAACGATCCGTTCAATTATGTGATCTCCGAGTATTACCCCGACCCACCGAGCTATGGCGGCCTCAATGCCGCGAAGCCACCGCGTCGACCGTTCTTGCGCGACTGGGCTTTGCTCAACGACGACACGGTCATCATGCAGAGCGACATCCATCTCTATTACCGCAACGCACTCGATCCGACCGTATGGCAGCGCGAGTCTTCAGGACCGATGAATCGCGTGTCCGAGATGTTCCGTTATCAGATCCGGCGTGACGATCTGGAAAATCCCGCGCTGACTCATCTGCCGCATACCGGCGTGTGGAATCGCGTGACCCCGTGGTTGCCGTGGATGTTGATGGGCCCGGCGCCCGGCCACATTCTCTACGCTGGCTCGTTCACGACTGTGCCCAGTGTGAATGCTGTGCCGCCTGCGGTGGCGAAGCGCGTGCTCGAGCGCTTCCCGCAATACCAAGTGGCTCCAGAGAAGTGGGTCGACCCCAGCCTTTCCAGCCTCGAGAATTACGCGCGCACGCAGAAACCCGCTGCGGTCAAAAAATAAGCGTCAGCGGGTTTTGATGGCGCGCCCGGCGAGATTCGAACTCACGACCCCTGCCTTCGGAGGGCAGTACTCTATCCAGCTGAGCTACGGGCGCATCCCATCGGCATTATATCGGAGCGTTCGCAGTCGGACAGTTTGGCGAGGTGGTGACCATGACGATTGCTTCGATGCGCCTGCGGCAGGTCCATGTCGCGATTTGGACTATTTGCTTGGCGGCCCTCGCGCCGCTGCTGTATGCCGTCCCCGCGAGCATGGGCGACCCGCTCGAGGCGCGTCTGCGCAGCATGACCCGGGGTTTTCTGGGTACGGTCACGCTCCATGCCCGCAATCTCGATTCGGGTCGCGAAGCGAGCATCGATGCCGACCGGCCGGTTCGCACCGCAAGCACCATCAAACTGCCCATCGCCTGTGCGCTGGCTGCCGAAGTCGCAGCCGGTCGTGCGCGTTGGGATGAGCCGCTCGTCGTCGATAATGCCGCGAAGGTTTCGGGCTCTGGTGTACTTTCGGAGTATGCCGATGGCGAGGCGGTCAGTCTGCGTACCGCACGTAACCTCATGATCGTGGTCAGTGACAACACCGCGACCAACTTGATCATTGATCGTATCCGCGCCGACACGGTCAATGAATTCATGGCGCAACTGGGTTTTTCGGCCACTCGTTCGATGCGCAAGATTCGCGGCGATGGTGCGCGTCTCAAACCCGCCGAGGGCTGGAGTCGCGAAGGCGAAAAAGAAGAAAACAAACGCTTCGGAATCGGCCGCTCGACACCGCGCGAGATGGTGTGGCTGCTCGAGTTGCTCGAGCAGGGCAAGATGGTCGATGCGGCAAGTTCAAAAGAATTGCTGGAAGTACTCGAGCGGCAGCAGTACAAGGATGGCATTGGTCGCAAGACTGGTGATCTGCGCGTGGCCAGCAAGTCCGGCAGCCTCGATGCCCTGCGCAGTGATGTTGGCGTGGTCCATACCAAGCACGGCCGTATCGCGATTGCGATCACGGTCGATGACATGCCGCAGATCGATTATTCGCCCGACAACGTCGGTAACAAGCTGATCGCCGATTTGTCGGCGGTCCTGATCGAGGAGCTCAAGTAGCGCGAGTCGCGCGCTGGGATGCGGCGATGCCCCACTGTCCAGCCCAGTAGAGCAGCACCAGCAATAACTGGAACGCGAGCACCGGGGCAATAAAACGGTTATGGGCGACCAGCGTGTCGCTGAGACCGAAGCTGCTGGCACCCAAAGCCGCCGACCAAGCGAGCGGACGTGCGACACCTTCGTCTGCCACCAGCGCCCATGCGCGCCACATCATCACGCAAATTACCACCACATAACCGAGCACTGGCAAAGTCATTGCGCCGAGATGCGGCTGCAGCCAAAGAAAAGTGCCGACGCCAAAACCGGTTACCGGAATCGCCGCCATTATTGCCAGCCGACGCGAGTACCGCAGGAAGGCTGCGATATAGCTGAAATGTGCGGCGAGAAAAGCGCCGAGCCCAGCAAGAAAAAACCGCGGCGAAGCCTCGAGACAAATATCGCCGATCGCCGAGAGTAGCAATCCGAGCGCGACGAGACCTGCTTCGCGCTCCTGCCAAGGTGCGAGCCAGAGCGCCATCAGTATGACGGGGATACCTTTGAGCGCCAAGCGCAGCGCCGGTGCATCGGCTTGCAAGCAGAGCAGATACGCGATGGCGGTGAAGATACCGCAGCACAACAGCAGTCGTGCGCGCGAACTCAAGCCTTGGGCGCCCGCCGTCGAATCAGCAGTCGCTCGAGTCTTTGTCTTTCTTGGCAGAGCGCGACGCCGGCAAGCAGCAACAGCCACCAGAGATCGAAGCTGCCGCCGCCGCCGCGGGGTGCATTGATGGTCAGGGTCAGGCTTTGCGGCGCGCTCGTGAATGTGCCATCGGTTGCGGTCACCGTGAGCGTGTAATTGCCGGCTACAGAGCTCGGCCATAAAAACTCGCCGGTATTGGCGTTGAAGGTGGAATTGAGCGGCGCCCCGGTAAGTGCATAGGTCAAGGTATCGCCATCGGGATCAGTGGCCGAAGCTTTGAAGCTGACGGTGCCACCTGCCGTGGTCGTGATCGGGGTGAGCAACGCGAGCACCGGCGTACCGTTCGAGCGCACGTCGACGGCGCTGCTGGTCGCTGCGATGCCATCGGCATCGGTCGCCGTAAAGCGAAAACTCATGCGTGCCGCATTCGGCGGCACGAACGTAGCTTGCGGTGTATTGCCGTTCGTAAGCGTGACGGCAGGTCCGCTGGTCTGCTGCCAGCGGTAAGTGAGGTTGGTATTACCCGAAGGTTTCGGTGTCGCCGTACCACTCAGCGTCACGGCAGCGCCGTTCTCGACGACGGCTGCGTTTGCTTGCGCCGTGACGGTCGGCGTCAAATCCGCGAGTCGCTGCAGCGCACGAGTCGCATCGAGCATGCCGGTGCCGCAGGGATTGTCGGCTTTGCCGGCACAGAAAGTACCTGCCGGAAATTCGCGGGCTGTAGCGGCCAACAAATTTTTGACTGTATCGACCAATAGCGAGGGCATGGCCGAAATCAGCAGTGCTGCAGCACCCGCCACATGGGGGGCTGCCATGCTGGTGCCGGTTTTACCCGCATAGGTTTCGCCAGTCGGGGTCGTAGTACCGGTGTTGGTTGTTGAAGCGACCAAACGCCACAACGTACCTGCGGCGCCCGTATTGCCCTGCGGCAGGCAGTTGAGTGCAGTCGTCGTGCACGAGCCACCACCCGGTGCGCTCAAAGTCGTACCTGTGCCGTAACTTGCATAGTTGGCCTTATCGCCCTCCAGGGTGTGCGCTGTCACCGCTATGACACCTGTGCAGTTTGCGGGCGAACTGATCACAGACTGGCTGCCGTTACCTGCCGCGACCACCAGCACTGCACCTGCGGCACGCGCGGCGGTGATGGCGTTTTGCCTGCTGGCCGGGCAGCTTGTGCTCGCGGCCCCGAGGCTGAGATTGATCACTCGCGCCGGATTGGGATTGTTCGGTATGCCGAGATCGGACCAGCTGCCGCTGGCGGGTTGTGCTCCGGCCGCCCAGCGAATCGCATCCGTGATATCGGAGCTGTAACCGAAACATTTGCCGAGCGCGCGGATGGCTAGCACTTTGGCTTCGTAGGCAATGCCGGCGACGCCGGTACCGTTGTTGGTGACGGCGGCTACCGTTCCGGCGACGTGGGTGCCGTGCCACGAGCTCGAGGCCTTTCGACATGGATTCGAGCCACCTCCGAACAGCGTGATTTTCAGATCTTCGTCATCGATCCAGTCACCGGGATCCGCAGGATCGTTGTCGCGCGCGGTACCGTCATTGGCGACCAAAAATTTGCCGTCGCTGTCCGCAGAGATGAAATCGTGTCCGCGGATGATGTTCGCATCGAGATCGGCGTGGGTGGTGATACCAGTGTCAATGACCGCCACAACCACACCTTTGCCGCGCGTGATGTCCCAGGCTGCAGGCAGATTGGCGCCACCTGGCTTTTCGAGAGTGGGCGCTTTGAGATGCCAAAGAATATCGCGGCTGTCCCCGAAAAAGGGATCGTTAGGCACGAGCAGCGGAAACAGGTACTCATCGATCTCGACGCTGGCCACGGCCGGATCGAGCCGCAATCTTTGAGCAACGCGCTCGGCTACGGTACGCTCGAGCGGCTCGACCAACCGCAGCACATGCGAGAGGTCGGCAGTGGGTCGACGATACCCGACGGTCACGCCGCCGCGCGTGCTCAAAGTTTCGAGCCGCGATGCCGAGGGGCGACTGAGCCGCCCCGCCGCGAGATCATCGCGAAAGCGGACGACGAGTTGCGTGATCGGTAGCTCCGGCGCACGTTGTGGCTCGGCGATTTCGAGCAGAGTCGCTGCGTCGATGCTTACTGGCAAAGCCGCTAGTAGTCCTGCAACCAGCGAGGCCCTCGAGAACGCGCTGGCGATGTGCATGCTTAGAAGAGGCCTGGGATCTCGCGCTGCGCAGGCGTCGGTTGCTCGGGCAATGGCATGGGCTCGATGTCGAGCGTCAGTTGATCACTGACCATGGTCGCTGGGCCGAGTCCGGAGGCTGTCGCCGCTTCAGCCGAGGTGACGGGAATGGCAGTGCAGGCTTTGCCCTGCAACCAATCGAGGGCCTGCCGCGTCGAGGCTTCGCTCGCGGTACCGAGCGGTCGCGTGAAGTCGTCATTAGCACGGCAGCTTGCCTTCACCGCTTCTGCGAGCCCGTTGAAGTAGGCATCGGAGTTTGCCGAGTTACGCGTGGTGAAAGCGACGACGCGCAGTCGATCGTCACAGGCTACGTTGTCGCGGGCAATCTGACCCACGGGTTTGCCGAAGGTGTTGCTGCCGATCAGTGCGAGCTTGTCATTGAAAAACGGAATGAAGCCGTTGACTACGAGTTCGCTGGCCGAAGCCGAAGAACCTGTGGTGATAAAGGCAAGCTTGATGGGCGAAGCAGACTGAGTCTGCGGGGCAAAGCGCTTGATCGAATCATTAGCCGATTTCGATGAACGGAACGTTAGCTGCGAGAAGACTTCGCTAGTTTGACGATTACCGCCAAGCAGATCGCCCATTAAATTACCGGTCGAAACCAACCCACCACCGTTGTAACGGAAGTCGATCATGATTTCTGTGATCCCCGCTTCACGGAACTTCTGGATTTCCTCGCGTAAGCGGTTATCAGCTGTACTGATGAACGTGCGCAGATTGATGTAACCGTAGCGTTTACCCGAATCTTCGATGATACGACCGCCATAGCGACTCGATACCGGTTCAATCGAGTAGTCGGCCTTAGCGATCGTCACCTCGCGCGGGGTCGTCCCGCGAACGATCCGCAGCACACGAGTTGTACCAACGGTGCTAGGGCCAAGTGCATTCGAGACGCCCTGCACACCCTCGGCGGCGAAGATATCGGATACCAGGCGCAGGTTCGTGCTCGAAGTACCGATGGCGGTCAACTCATCGCCACGATCGATGTTAGCTGTGAGCGCCGGTGCGCCCTCGAAGGCCTCGAGTATGAACACGCGCTGCGCTGCCGAGTCATAGCCCAGACGAATGCCGAACCCGGCCGTCGCGCCGGAATTGAAGAACGCATCCTCTTCGGACGCTGAGGTGATGTAGGTGAAGTTTCGGTCCTTGTTCTGCGCCCGTGCAGTCGCTGTCATAGCGCTGATTAGGGCATCGACCGAAGAATAGTTAGCGATGTTGATGTTAGTAGGTAGCGTTTCGGGGTAGAGGTACCACTCGTTGAGCTGCGCCACGACAAAGTTTTGCCGGTCGGTGAGACTACAGGCCGCTACGGTGTTGTTAACTGGGGTGCCGGTGACAGTGTTGGATGCTGCGCTGCTGCCGACGGAATTCCGCGCCGTGACTGCACAGGCGTAGCTTGTACCGTTGGTAAGATTGGTCACGGTTAGCGGACTTGAGGAGCCGGTCGCTGTCCGCGTTACGCCGCCACCGGTGCATGACACGGTGTAATCAATAATCGCGGAAGAACCGCTGTTACCCGGAGGCGTGAAGCTCACGGTCAACGTGCCGTTACCGGTGGCGACAGTGATGCCCGTTGGCGAACCCGGAGCGGAGCTCCCGATATTTCCACCTGTGCCGCCGCCGGTGTTGGCCCCGGTACCTCCTCCGTAGCCGCCGCCGCCACCGCCACCGCAGGCAGAAACCAGCATCGAGGCGATAAGTGCCAGCGTAAAACCGCACGAAATACGCAATGTAGCGGTCGGCATGGGCTGGATATCCTATCTTAAAGTGCGGCGTATGTGCCCGAACGCATTTAATTCTAGTGGATTTGTGGCGCAGCGGGTCAGAGCATTGCGGGCCGCACTGACCGCTCGTTGAGATGGCTTTCGGCACCCACAATCGCCGTCACCATGAGGTGTCAACCCCTAAGCAGGACGGCTCGCGGGATCTCGAGTCCCAAGGGGGGCGTCCTCCGCCGTCGAACGGATGGATGATGAGCGCCATGAGACCGGTGCGCAGCCAGCCGTGCTCGATCTTACGGGCCTCTGGACGGGCAGAGGACATCGCTCTCCTGATAAAAGCGATTCGATGCCCCGATCTCGCGAATTTCTTCGCGAGTCGGCACATCGATGCGCAAAAACTGTTCGATCCGCGACTCTTCGCCCGCAGTGGGTTCGAGCAGGTCGATCCAGAGTGCGTCTTCGGGAACGGCGGCCGCGCCGTGCACGGTTTCCCCGTGCAGGCCGACTGCGTCCAATCTGAAGTAGAGGATTACGCGCGCCTGTCCGGAGTCGCGCGTGAGAGGCTCAGCGAGCTTTCTCCGCCTTGGCCAAATCGTCGATCAGGCCGAGCATTTGCGGAACACCGCCCGCCATACTGACGTCGGTTGAGAACTGGCCGTTCACCGCTATGAAGGGCGTACCCTCGGCGCGGTAGCGGCGCACGAGCTCATCCGCTTGTCGCAACTTGGTGTTCACCCACATCGAGTTCCAGGCGTCGGTGAAGGCTTTTTCCTGAATACCTTGTTGCTTGGCCCACGCCACCATTACCGGCAGGGTCGACTCTTCGTCGCGCCCGAGCAAGCCATTGCCACCACGGAAAATGGTATCGAATACTTTGGTGTGCAGGCGTTCGTCTTGCTTGAGTGCCTGCAAGGTATAGAAGAGACGCGCGTGCAACTTCGCGCCAGCGTTCCAGGTCACGGGAACGCGCACGAACTCCACATTTGCCGGCTTGCCGTTTTTCTTCCAGCTCTCGAGGAACGGGTCGAGCGAATAGCAAGCACCACATCCGTACCAAAAGATCTCGAGGACCTCGACCTTTCCTGGGGCGACATTGGTCGGAATCGCGGGGCTGATGCGGCGGTAGTGACGGCCTTCTTGCCACCGAGCATCGGCGTCTGCAGCCTTTTGCGCATCCGCGATCAGAGCGACCACGCCGACCAGCAGTGCTGCACTAAAGAGCGCGATGAAACTGCCGCGGGCGAGATTCATCAGCGCAGTCCTTGGATGTAGCTGGCAAGCGCTTTTTTATCGTCTTCCTTTAGACGCTTGGAGATCGACGCCATCATATGGCCGTTTCGTGACTTGGTCGGCGTATTGGTTGCGATATCGATGTAACGTTGATCGGATGCGTACTCAAGTAATTGCTTTAGGGTGTAGGTCGAGTGCTGTGCACGCAGTGCAGGGTAGCCGGAGGCCGGATTGCCGAGGCCAGCTGGGCCGTGGCACGACGTACACGAAGGAATTCCACGAGTGGGATCACCGCCGCGGTACAGCGCTTCGCCGGTCTTGTAGTTCACCGCGTCGGCTTCCAGACCGTATGGTGTCTGGGTAGAGAAATACGCTGCGAGATCGGCGATGTCCTCGTCAGTGAGCGCCATCGCGAGCGGGTACATCACCAAGTTGTTTCGGTGACCGGCTCGAAATAGCCGCAGCTGTTCTTCGGTGTAACGTGCGTTTTGTCCGGCGAGGTTCGGCCATTCGGGATTGACGCTGTTGCCGTTGACGCCGTGACAGGCCGAGCACACAGCCGCTTTGGTGGCACCCGCTTCGGCGTTGCCCTTGGCTTGCGCGGCGGGCATTAGCACGACGGCGAGGACAACAGTGGCAAGGGTGGTGGCGAAGGTCTTGACGGTCAGCATTTCTCGAGGCTCCGGACGTCTTTCATGGCGCGAAAGTTTACACTAGCTGCCCTTTGCTTCGGGCCCCCGGGGGCGTAACCGCGTGTCGCAATATCCGCAGGCCACATTCCTTTTGAGTGTTGCCGCTCCCGTACAGTTCCCGGCCGACCTTGGCGCCGAAGTGGCCTTCGCGGGCCGTTCCAACGCCGGCAAGTCGAGCGCCATTAATGCCATCTCGGGGCGCAAGGCGCTCGCTCGTACCAGCAAGACCCCAGGGCAGACGCGGCTGCTCAATTACTTCGAACTCGAAACCAACCATCGGATCGTCGATCTGCCGGGCTACGGCTATGCGGCCGTCAATCCCGAAGAACGCCGCAAGTGGGTACCCCTGATCGATGCGCTGCGCTCGCGGACGAGCTTGCGCGGGCTGATGTTGGTGGTGGACATCCGTCGCGGGCTGCGGGATGAGGATCGGGCGCTCATCGACTGGGCCGAGCCGGCGCGTCGCGGCGTGCATGTGCTGCTCGCTAAGGCGGATAAGTTGAATCAGGCCGAGCGGGCGAGGGTCTTGCGCGAGGCGACGTCATTGCTGTGCGAGATCGCTACGGTGCAGCTTTTTTCCGCCCATTCGGGGCTGGGAGTGGAGCCTGCTCGCGAGCGGCTGGCAGCGCTCTGGGCCGTGGCACCCGCAGCTTGACGCAACAGCACCGCGCGGACGATCACCCCATAAAAACCCCCGGACACCTTGCGATGGCCGGGGGCAGACGAAGCCCGGCACAGGTCTTGAGGCCGGGCGCCCGCTCAGGGAGGGAGGAGAAGCGGGGAACGCGCTGCGTTCCAGAGATCGGACTCTCGAGCTCGGCAAAGGTTCAGATTAAATTTCGTTCCCTATCAATCAGTTGGAACGTCACATGTTGCGCATTAACAACACCCTTCTCAGTGCGCTTCGTCCCAATTTTTACCGGTACCTACATCGACCTTCAGCGGCACGCGTAGCGCCCCGCGACCGGCATCGACCATGCACTGGCGGACAGTCGCGGTGACTCTAGCCACGGCCTCCGTGCGCACTTCGAGCACGAGCTCGTCATGCACTTGCATGATGAGTCGTGCATCGTCGCCGCCGTCTCGGCTGCACCAGGCATCGACCGCGATCATCGCGAGCTTGATGAGATCCGCGGCGGTGCCCTGCATCGGCGCGTTGATCGCACTGCGTTCGGCGTATTGCTGCAGCGCTCGATTGCGCGAGCGGATATCGGGCAGATAAAGCCGACGACCGAATACGGTTTCGACGTAGCCGGTGGCGCGCGCCTGCGCGCGCGCGCGATCCATGTAGGCCTTCACGCCCGGATAGCGCTCAAAGTAAAGATCGACATATCTTTGAGCCGCGCCGCGCTCGATGCCGAGTTGGCGCGCCAGACCAAACGCCGACATGCCGTAGATCAGACCGAAGTTGATCGCCTTGGCTGAGCGACGTTGCTCGGCGCTTACGGCGTCGAGCGGCACACCGAAGACTTCGGCGGCCGTCGCCTGGTGCACGTCGCGGTCGGCCGCAAAGGCCCCGCGCAAGCCGGCGTCATCGGAAAGGTGCGCCATGATGCGCAGTTCGATCTGCGAGTAGTCCGCCGCAAGCAGCACCTGCCCCGCCGGAGCGATGAATGCCTGACGGATACGCCGGCCTTCGGGCGTGCGGATCGGAATATTTTGAAGATTGGGATCGGTGGAGGACAGACGCCCTGTCTGCGCCACGGCTTGGTGATAGGACGTATGTACGCGACCGGTTTCGGCATTCACCTGCAGCGGCAGTTTTTCGGTGTAGGTACTGCGCAGCTTGGCGATACTGCGATAGTCGAGAATCAGACGCGGCAGCGCATACGAGTCGGCAAGCTCTTCGAGCACGTCTTCGGCAGTCGAGGGTTGCCCGGTGGGCGTCTTGCGCAGTACCGGGATCTGCATTTTCTCGAACAGAATTTGCTGCAGCTGCTTGGGGGAATCGAGATTGAAGTCGCTGCCGGCCTCGGTGTGCGCTGCCAGCTTCAATTCTTCGGCACGGCGTGCGAGTTCGCTGCTTTGCACACGCAACATCTCGCGATCAATCAGTACCCCGCGATGCTCCATGCGCTGCAGCACCGCCACCAGTGGCTGCTCGAATTCTTCGTACAGTTTTTTCAGCGACGGTTCGCGCTCGATTGCCGGCCACAGCGCTCGATGCAGACGCATGGTGACATCGGCATCTTCGGCGGCGTATTCGCCGGCCTGCTCGAGACTCACCTGGGCAAAAGGAATTTGTTTTGAGCCCTTGCCGGCGACGTCTTCGTAACTGATGGTGGTA
>VGUP01000051.1 GCA_016874175.1 Gammaproteobacteria bacterium
CTCCAGCTCACGAATACCGAGCTGCTCGGGACCTATGCCATCGAGTGGCGACAGATGCCCCATCAGCACGAAATAGCGACCGCGGTAGCCCCCCGACTGCTCGATCGCCACCACATCCGAGGGCGACTCAACGATGCAGAGCAGGCTCGCGTCACGCTGCGTCGAACTGCAGATGAAGCAGCTCTCGCTCTCGGTCAGCATGCGGCATTGGCGGCAGCGCCCGACTCTGGCGAGCGCGGTCGTCAAAGATTCAGACAAGGCTCGCGCGCCATCGCGACCATCCTGCAAAAGATGAAACGCCATACGCTGCGCAGTTTTCGGCCCGACTCCGGGTAGCGTGCGCAGCGCATCGATCAGCCGCGCGAGCGAGGGGGTATGCTTCATCCCTGAGGGTCAGAACGGCGAATCAGAACGGCATCTTGAAGCCGGGCGGCAAGCGCAAGCCCGACATCGTGCCGGCCATGCGTTGCTGGGTCTCGGTTTCGACCCGACGCACGGCGTCGTTGACCGCTGCCGCCACCAGATCTTCGAGCATCTCGCGATCTTCGCCGATCACCGCAGGCTCGATCTGCACGCGCTTGACCTCGTGCTTACCCGTCATGGTGACCTTGACCATGCCGCCACCCGATTCACCGGTGACCTCCATGCGCGCGATTTCTTCCTGCGCTTTTTGCATGTTGCGCTGCAGCGCTTCTGCTTGCTTCATCATGTTGCCGAAATTGGCCATGGCTCATTCCTTCAAGTTGGATCTTGCTACGGATTTTCAGCGCGGTTTGACGGTTTCGCTCTTGAGCGTCGCGCCGAATTTTTCTTTGAAGCTGAGTACCGTTGGGTCCGCTTCGAGCGAACGACGTACCGCATCGAACTGTTGATCGACGGCACGCTGCTCGGCACGCGCCGGGGTCTCGACCGGCGCTGCGGCAGGCTCGACCTCGACCCGCAGCGTTTCGCCGGTGTGGCGACTCAGCGCCTGCGCGAGCTTGTCGATCAGCGCAGTGGTTTTGAGCAAGGCTTGCGCGGGGTCTAGCGTGAGGCACACGAGATTACCCTCGCGGCTGGCAAACGCACAGTTGGCGGCCAACTGCCGCGCTGCGCCGCCGAGCTCGAGTGCGGCGACGAGTTGCTGCCAGTCTGCAAAGTTAAGCGCGGCGCCGGCGGAGTTCGCGCTGGCGGTCCGCGTGGGCGCCGCCGCAGGCGTCGCTACGCCCACGGCGCCGCTCGCGCTCACGGCACCACTTGCTACCGAACCCGCACCACCACTCACCGGACGCGGACTCGACCGCTCACCGCCCGCGAGCCGGAACGAGGCCATACGCAGCAAAGTCATTTCAAAGCCGGTGCGCGGGTCGGGCGCCCAGGCAAGATCGCGGCGCCCGAGAATCGCCGTCTGATAGCAAAACTGCACGTCTTCAGCACTGATCGCAGCCGCAAGCTCGGCGAGCTGCTCAGGCGGATGCAACTCGTCACCCTCGTAGCTCGGCAGCGCTTGCTTCAGCGCCACGCGCACGAGCAGGGTCGAGAGCGCATCGAGCACGTCGCCGTAATCGGGCGCCCACTCATCGAGTGACTGCGCAAAACGCATCAACTCGGTCGGATCAGCAGCGCCCAGAAGACGCGCCAACTGCATCACCTGCCTGCGATCGACCGTCGCCAGCATCGCGCGGGCTTCGGCTTCGGCGACCTTACCACCACCGAAGGCCAGCAGCTGATCGAGCAGCGACAGGCCATCACGCATACTGCCATCCGCAGCTTCTGCCACGAGCCGCACGGCGGCTGGCTCGAAGCTGATGCCCTCTGCGCTCAGCACGGTTTTCATGCGCTCGGCGATCATCGACACCGACAGCCGCTTCAAATTGAATTGCAGACAACGCGAGAGCACCGTGACCGGCAATTTCTGCGGATCGGTGGTGGCCAACAAAAATTTCACGTGTGGCGGCGGCTCTTCGAGCGTCTTCAACAAGGCGTTGAAGGAATGCGTCGAAAGCATGTGCACTTCGTCGATCAAATAAACTTTGTACCTGCCGCGCGTCGGTGCGTACTGCACGTTGTCGAGCAGCTCGCGCGTGTCATCGACCTTGGTACGCGACGCGGCGTCGACCTCGATCAGATCGACAAACCGACCCTCATCGACCTCGCGACAGGTTGCACAGGTACCGCAGGGCGCAGGCCCCATGCCAGTCTCGCAGTTGAGGCATTTAGCGAGGATGCGCGCGATGGTCGTCTTGCCGACCCCACGAGTGCCGGTGAACAAGAAACCGTGATGGACGCGATTGGTCGCGAGCGCGTTCGAGAGCGCCTGCAGGACGTGTTCCTGACCGGTCAGCTCCTCGAAGCGCCGGGGGCGCCACTTGCGGGCCAGTGCGGTGTAGCTCATCGCCGAGTGAATCCGGTTGCCTTCGCCATGCCTTCGTCAATATTGGGAGGCGGCCCGCACCAGCTGGAATCCGGTACCCGACATCACCGCGACCGTTGCTCCCTTCCGGGCCTGGCGGGGTTGACGGCTGGTCGTCGCGGAGGAACCGATGCGGGACGCCATAGAATCGGTGGAGCGGAGTTTACACCACGCCGGGCAGCGACATCGGGTCAGCACCCTCTCGAGGGTTGCGGGTGGGTATCATGGAATCAACGTGAAGCGCACTGTCTACCATCCCCCCTGCAAGCTGACGCCCGAGATCGTCGCGGCGGTTGCTCGGATTGCCGAAACCGTCGACCAACTCGCGACCTCTGCCCAACGGGCGGGGAACCCGCGCCTTCGTCGGGCCAACCGCATCAGGACCATTCACGGGTCGCTCGCCATCGAGGGTAATACCCTAAGCAAAACCCAAATCACGGCAATACTCGCAGGCAAACGAATCATTGCTCCGCCGCGCGAAATTCAGGAGGTACGTAACGCCGCCGGGGCCTATGAGCTACTCGGCAAGTAGCGACCCGCAAACGAAAAACATCTGCTGGCGGCACATCGAACCTTGATGAATGGACTCGTGAAAGATGCCGGCCGGTGGCGTCGTACGGGTGTCGGCGTGATGGCTGGTGATCGGATCATTCACATGGCGCCTCCGGCGAGTCGAGTGCCGCAACTCGTGTCGCAGTTGTTGCGCTGGTTGGCCACCACCGATGCGCACCCCCTCATCGCCAGCTCGATCTTTCACTACGAATTTGAGTTCATCCATCCGTTCAGTGATGGCAACGGTCGCATGGGACGACTCTGGCAAAGCCTGATTCTCAGCCGCTGGACCCCTCTGTTTACCGACCTGCCAGTCGAGAGTCTGGTCCATGAGAAACAGTCGGCTTACTACGCGACGATCAGGGCGAGCACTCGGGAGACCGACGCCGCACCCTTTGTGGCATTCATACTGGGCTGTATTCAGGACGCGCTTGTCCGCCCCCATGTCAGCCCCCAAGACACCCCTCAAGTTGCACGACTTCTGCTCGCCATGCGTGAAAAAATGACACGCGGTGAACTACAAGCTGCGCTGCAGCTGCGGGATCGAAAATCCTTTTCAGCGCGCTACCTGCAGCCTGCCTTGCTCGCGAAATTGATCGAGATGACTTTGCCGGATAAACCCAACAGCCGACTGCAGCAGTATCGACTGACCGATCGCGGGCGACGATGGCTGAAGCGGCACAGATAAGCCGCAGAATTACGCCTCAAGGCGCGAGCATGCGCTGATCGATTTGGTCGACGCGGGTGACGCCAGCCAGCGCCATGGCGACGCGGATCTCGGGTTCCATGATTTCGAACAGCCGACGTACGCCCTGCCCACCAGCGGCACCGAGCGCATAGGCCCAGGCGCGACCCAACAGTACGCCATGGGCCCCGAGCGCCAGCATCCGCACCACATCGAGACCACTGCGGATGCCGCCATCGACCAGCACGGGCAGCTTGCCGCCCAAGGCATCAACCACAGCCGGCAGCGCACTCGCGGTCGAAGGCACGCCATCGAGCTGACGACCGCCATGATTCGAGACGATGATCGCGTCGACACCATGATTGAGTGCTTCGCGCGCATCTTCGGGATCGAGGATGCCCTTCAGTACAAGACGCCCGGACCACTCGCGTCGCAGCTCGTCGACCTCGGCCCAGGTGACCCGCGGATCAAAGTTTCGCGAGATCCACCCCATGTAATCGCGCACGCTGCTCTCGGGCCCGAGCAAAGGCTCGAGATTGCCAAGCCGATGCGGTCGCCCCCAAAGACCCACGTTCCAAGCCCATGACGGATGCGCAACGGCCTGCGCAAAGCGCTGCCAGGTCGAATACGGCCCGCTCATGCCCGAGTGCGCATCGCGATAACGCGCGCCGGGTACAGGCATATCGACCGTGAGCACCAGCGTACCGCAACCTGCCGCCTTGGCGCGGGCGATCAAATCTTTGAGAAAGCGACGATCGCGCATGATGTAGAGCTGAAACCACAGCGGGCGCGTTGCCGCCGCCGAGACCTCTTCCAGTGAGCACAGCGACAAGGTCGAGAGACACATCGGGATACCTTTCGCCGCAGCCTCGCGATTGGCCTGCACTTCGCCGCGCCGCGCGTACATGCCGGAGAGGCCGACCGGCCCCAAAGCCATCGGCAACGCCCACTCCTCGCCAAGCAAATACGTCGCGGTCGAGATGCCATCGACGTTACGCAACACACGCTGTCGCAGTCGCACCGCCGCAAGATCGCTGACGTTGCGCAGGCAAGTCGTCTCGGCGTACGCCGCACCATCGATGTAATCGAACAGAAACTGCGGCAAATTTTGCTCGGCAAGCGCCCGAAACTCGGCCGTAGAGGCAATCACCATGGTCAGGCTCCTGATCTGCGGCCACCGCGCAGTTCGTATTCCTGCGTGCCGCGGTGATAGATATGGTCGGTATCGAGCGCCGCCGTCCTGGCGTACTGAAAACCGGGCGCGAGCGATTCATAGATGGGCTCGAACCCGCGCTGCTCGGTCAGATGAAAGAGCTCGCGGAACGACTCGATCACGAAATAGCTCGCCTGCAAATCGGCGATGTTGTAGTCGGTGCGCATCACCCGATCGACACTGAGATGGATACAATTCGGCGAGGCGCTCTCGAGCGCAAAAACGGTTTCGGTAGGCCCTGAGAGAATGCCGGCACCGTAAATCTTTGGGGATTCGTTTTCGAGGATCAGACCGAACTCGACCGTATACCAGTAGAGCGCCCCCAAGGCCTTCAGTCGGTTGTATTTGAGTGCCTTCCAGCCGGCGCGACCGTAGGCGGCCATGTAGTCGGCAAACACCGGGTCGGTCAGCAGGGGCACATGACCGAACACGTCGTGAAAGACATCCGGCTCCTGAATGTAGTCGAACTGCTCGCGGCTGCGGATGAAATTGCCGGCTGGAAAACGCCGATTGGCGAGGTGATAAAAGAACACATGATCGGGGATCAGCATCGGCACCGGTACGACCGACCAACCCGTCAAACTGCGCAGCTCCTCGCTGATTTCATTGAAGTCGGGCACTCCACCGCGATGCAGATCCAGTCGGTCGAGACCCGCCATGAACTCGCGGCAGGCACGACCCGGCATGAGTTTCATCTGCCGGGCGTAGAGCTCGTCCCATATTCGATGCTCCGCGGCCTCGTAGCGCCGCTGCTCGGGCTCCAGCCAATCCACCCCGAGGCCCGCAGGTTTGCGCAAGGGCGCCACAAAAACCGAGTCGGGCAACTCCGGGATCGCACTGTAATCGCACGGCGGGTCGGCAGTTTGCAGAGGCATCAGCGCACCGCGGGGCTGCAACTCGTCACTTCACCGTAGGCATCACGAAACTTGCGCCTTCGCGGCGCTCGCCCGGCCAGCGCGTCGTGACCGTTTTGAGGCGGGTATAAAAGCGCACGCCCTCGGGCCCGTGCACATGATGATCACCGAACAACGAAGCCTTCCAGCCGCCGAAACTGTGGAAGGCCATGGGCACCGGGATCGGCACGTTGACACCGACCATGCCGACTTGAATGCGCTGCGCAAAGTCCTGCGCCAGGCCCCCATCGGCGGTGAAGATCGAAGTGCCGTTGCCATACTGATTGTTGTTGATGAGCTCAACGGCCGCCGTGAAATCTTTGACGCGCACCATCCCGAGCACGGGCCCGAAGATTTCGTCGCGATAGATCGACATCTCGGGTTTGACATGATCGAAAAGCGAGGCGCCAATGAAAAACCCGCCCTCGAATCCCGCGCGGGTCATGCTAAAGCCGCGGCCATCGACCACCAGATCAGCGCCTGCGGCAACCCCTTGGTCGATATAGCCCCGAACCCGATCGAGATGGGCACGAGTGACAAGCGGTCCCATTTCGGCATCGGCATCGCTGCCGGGACCAATTTTGAGCGTCGCAAGGCGAGCCGCCAAACGCGCGCGCAGACCCTCGGCAACACTGTCATACACGGGCACGGCGATCGAAATCGCCATGCAGCGCTCGCCCGCAGAGCCATAGGCTGCACCGACGAGCGCATCGACCACCTGATCGAGATCTGCATCGGGCATCACGACCATATGATTCTTCGCACCGCCGAGCGCCTGCACTCGTTTGCCGTGCGCAGCGCCCGTGGCGTAGATGTGACGGGCAATCGGGGTCGAACCGACGAAGCTCAGCGCATCGACCCCCGGATGTTGCAACAGGGCGTCGACCGCCACCTTGTCGCCCTGCACCACGTTGAACACACCGTCCGGAAAACCGGCGCGACGGATGAGCTCCGCACAAAACAAAGAAGCCGACGGATCGCGCTCTGAGGGTTTGAGAATGAACGTGTTGCCGCAGGCCAGCGCCATCGGAAACATCCACATGGGGACCATCGCCGGAAAATTGAACGGCGTGATTCCGGCGACGACCCCGAGCGGTTGCCTGACCGCGTGGCTGTCGATGCCAGCGCCGATGTTCTCGGTGATCTCGCCTTTCAGAAGCTGCGGGGCCCCGCAAGCAAACTCGACCACCTCGAGCCCGCGGGTCACTTCGCCACGCGCATCGGAGAGCACTTTGCCGTGCTCGGCGCTGATGATCGCCGCCAACTCATCGGCATGCGTTTCGATCAAATCGCGCAAGCGATTCATCAGCCGCGCTCGACGCAGTGGAGTGGTTGCAGCCCAAGCAGGGAACGCAGCACGCGCGGCGGTAACGGCCGCATCGACCTCCGCCGCACCCGCGAGCGCAACCACAGCCGACTGGGAACCCGTCGCCGGATTGAACACGGGCGCGGTACGCCCACTCGTGGATTCGACGACCGAGCCGCCGATAAAATGCTGGAGGGTCTTCAAATCTTTGTCTTTATTTCGATGAATGGCGGAGAGGGTGGGATTCGAACCCACGAACACCTTGCGATGTTACTTGACTTCCAATCAAGCGCCTTCGACCGCTCGGCCACCTCTCCGGGGCCGCGGATGATATCAAGCCTGCGGTCGCTTGGGCGGCGCCGGAGTGAACTTGGGCGGCATATCGATGCAGGGGGCATCGGCAGGCCGCGGTGCCTCGGGCGTATCGAGCGGCGGAATGGTCAGCGCAGCACGGGTGTCGGGGGCGTCGCGCCCGGCAGGAATCTTGAGCGGCGCGTTGTCGACCACGGCAACAAAATCTGCGGGCTTGGCGCAACTCGCCTTGAAAATGCCCCAGGAACTGCAGCCCGCGAGCAGCAGCGCGCCGAAGAGCGCCACAGACCCGCGAATTCTCCGCATCGGCTTCAGCATCGACATATCGCGTTGCACCTCGTCCATGTTACCGGCCTTCATTAAGCTGGGCCGAGGCCAGCCTGCGCCATCGCTGCCGCCACCCGGTCATAGAAACGCGCCGACAACGGCGTCAAAGGCAGACGAATACCGGTGTCGATCATACCCTTTGTGTGCAAAGCCCACTTCAACGGGATTGGGTTGCTCTCGACGAAAAGATCTTCGTGCAGCCGCGCGAGTGTCGCATCGATGGCGGCTGAGCGCGCCAGATCACCCGCACGAGCGGCGGCGACCATGGCGCTCATGGCGGCAGGCGCCACGTTCGCGGTCACCGAGATCACGCCCTGCGCGCCCGCCAGTATTGCTTCACGCGCCGTGGCGTCATCACCCGAAAGCACCGTGAACCGCGGCACCAGCGCGAGGATCTCGCGCACCCGAGCAGCGCCGGCAACGGCCTCTTTGATCGCCACAATTCGCGGCAAGGCCGCCAGACGCGCCACCGTGGCCGGCAGCATATCGACTGCCGTGCGCCCCGGCACGTTGTAGAGCATGACCGGCACTTTTGCCGCGGCTGCGATCGCTTCGTAGTGCCGGAAAAGCCCCTCTTGCGTCGGCTTGACATACGCAGGGGTCACCACGAGCACCCCATCAACGTCGAGCTCGCCGAGCCACTGCACGCGCTCGAGGGTGCTCGCGGTGCTGCTCGTGCCCGCACCGGCAATGATGGTCATGCGGCCCGCGGCGCGATCGCCCGCGCCCTGCTCGCGCGCATATTTGACTGCCGCGATGACGAGCGCGCGAAGCTCGCTTTCGGTGAGAGTGGCCGACTCGCCGGTGGTACCGCCGACAATTACCGCAGCGGTACCGCCCTGCCAGTGGAACTCGAGCAGCCTGTGCCAGGCAGCGAAATCGATCGCGCCATCCGGACGCATCGGCGTGACCACGGCCACGGAACTGCCAGAGAACATACGACACACAAACAGCCAGCCCAGCCGAAGATGTTACGGGCGTCTGACACTCGGGCGCAACCACTCGAACAAACGCGCCCGTGGGTCGCGATTGACGTCTTCAGTCGCTACACTTGGGCTCAGTACCTTCTTGCGCGCAATTAATGAAGCAGCACCTCGCCATCTCGGCCATCGGCCCCGACAGAACCGGTCTCGTCCACGATCTCACCCAAGTCATCACCGACTGCGGCGGCAACATCAGCGAAAGCCGCATGGCGAGTCTCGGCAACGAGTTTGCGATGGTGCTGCTGGTTGCGGGCAACTGGCACTCGCTCGCCAGGCTCGAAACCGAACTCGCCAGATTCGCCATTGAGGCCGCGCTTACTCTGCATGTGCAGCGCACCGAAGCTCGTAATTCGCGTACCGATTTCCTGCCCTACTCCATCGATGCGGTCTGTCTCGATCAGGCAGGTATCGTCTCGGCCCTGTCGGGTTTCTGTGCGACGCGCGGCATCGATATCGCCGAAGTCGCGACGCGCAACTACCCTGCAGCGCACACCGGTGCGCTCATGTTCGCGGTGCAGATGATCGTCAATGTGCCGAGCCGAGTGCATCTGGCGCATCTGCGTGAAGAGTTCATGGAATTTTGCGATGCGCGTAATCTCGACGCCATCCTGGAGCCCGTCAAATCCTGAGGAGGACGCATGCCGAAAGCCACCCAGATCGCGCCCGGCAAGAAAGTGCCGGATTTCAGCGCCACCACCACCGACGGCGGGACGTGGCGGCTTCGTGACGCGAAAGGCTCCAAGGTCGTGCTTTTCTTTTATCCCAAGGACATGACATCGGGCTGCACGGTCGAAGCGCAGCAGTTCCGCGATTTGCAGTCTGCCTTCCGCAAGGCGGGGACGTTGGTGATCGGTATCTCGCGCGACTCCTGCGCCTCGCACCAGAAGTTCAAGACCAAGGAAAAACTGAACTACGAATTACTCGCGGATGCCGGTGAGGCACTGTGCGCACTGTTCGACGTTATCAAAGAAAAGAACATGTACGGCAAGAAGGTGATGGGCATCGAACGCAGCACTTTTCTCATCGACGCCGAAGGCAAGCTTGCGCAGGAGTGGCGCAAGGTGAAGGCGGACGGGCACGCAGCCGAAGTCCTGCTCGCGGCGAAAACGCTTTGAAGAAGCGGCGCACGGCACGACGGCGCCGACTGTTCGTGCTCGATACCAACGTGCTGATGCACGATCCGGCGTCCATCCTCCGCTTCGAAGAGCACGACATCTATCTGCCGATGGTGGTGCTCGAGGAACTCGACGCCAACAAAAAAGGTGTCTCTGAGGCATCGCGCAACGTGCGGCAAGTCAGTCGGTTTCTCGATGACTTGATGCGCAACGCCACCCGCGAGCAGATCGAACTCGGTCTGCCGCTGCCGAACCATCTTTCCGGTAACCACGGCAAGGCGCCCTCCTCGGGTCGGCTTTATTTCCAGACGCAGCGCCCCTCGACAGCGTTGCCCGACAACCTGCCGGGACAAGGCAACGACAACGCCATTCTCGCGCAGACGCTCGCTCTGCAGGCGCTCTATCCCGAGACGCAGGTGGTGCTGGTCTCCAAAGATATCAACCTGCGGATCAAGGCCGCGGTCGTCGGCGTGCATGCCGAAGACTACTTCAGTGATCGCGCCATCGAAGATGCCGACATTCTTTCGACCGGTCATGAACCGCTCGCCAATGATTTCTGGGAACGACATGGCAAGGACATGCGCTCCTGGAAAGACGGGTCGCGTACCTTTTATGAAGTGAGCGGCCCGGCGATCGGCAAGTGGCGGCCCAATCAATTTGTCTACGAGCCGCGCGAGGGCGGTATCGAAGCCTTGGTGCGCAGCATTCAGGGCAGCACCGCGACGCTCGAACTGGTACGCGATTTTCGCAGTGAACGCCACGGTGTCTGGGACATCGGTGCGCGCAATCGCGAACAAAATTTTGCGCTGAATTTATTGATGGACCCCGAAGTCGACTTCGTGACCATCCTCGGGCCCGCGGGCACGGGCAAAACCCTGCTGACGCTGGCCGCCGGTCTCGTACAAACGCTTGAGCATAATCGCTACGCGGAAATCATCATGACCCGGGTGACTATTCCGCTCGGCGAAGACATCGGTTTTTTACCGGGAACGGAAGAGGAAAAAATGGAGCCCTGGATGGGCGCCTTGATGGACAACCTCGAGGTACTCACGCAAAGTTCCGAAGGCGGCAGCTGGGGCCGCGCGGCGACCAACGATCTGCTGCGCAATCGCATCAAGATTCGCTCGCTCAACTTCATGCGCGGTCGCACTTTTCTCAACCGCTACGTGATTCTCGATGAGGCGCAAAACCTCACCCCGAAACAAATGAAGGCGCTGGTGACCCGCGCAGGTCCGGGCACCAAGATTGTCTGTCTCGGCAACATTGCGCAAATCGACACGCCCTATCTCACCGAGACCACCTCGGGGCTCACCTTCGTGGTCAGTCGCTTTCAGGGGTGGGCGCATGCCGGACACGTGACGCTGGTGCGTGGCGAACGCTCGCGGCTCGCCGATTACGCCTCAGAGACTTTGTGAACTTCGCTGCCGGGTCAGGGTCCACTTCGTCATGCGCGCATTGAACGGCCACTGGCCCACGCTGCTGATCGCGGTACTCGTCACGGTACTTGCCGCGTTGCCCCAACCGCTGCCGGCGCAGACCACGGGGGCGGACCTGCCCGACATCGGCTCGGGCGCCAACTCCACCATGACCCTGAACGACGAGTATCAGCTCGGGCTCATGGTGGTACGCGGCCTGCGCGATCAAGGATTGATCCTCGAAGACCCGGAGGTTACCGACTACATCCAAACGCTGGGCAGTCGCATCGTGGCGCATATCCCAGAGTCGGAGCAGCGCTATACGTTCTTTGTGGTGCGCGAGGGCGGTATCAACGCGTTTGCGCTGCCGGGCGGTTTCATCGGGGTCAACTATGGCCTGATCACCGCGACCGCCAATGAATCGCAACTGGCGAGTGTGCTCGCGCACGAAATCGCCCACGTCAAGCAGCGGCATATCGCGCGCGCCATCCAAGCCCAAGGTCGCAGCACCATGGCCTCGGCCGCAGCGATGCTCGCCGCCATTGTGATCGGCATGGCCACCGGCACCCCCGATGCCATGCAAGCCGGCATGGCGATCGCACAAGGCACCGCGATGCAACAGCAGATCAACTTCACACGTGCCAATGAATATGAAGCCGACCGTATCGGCATCCGTTTTTTGGCTGCCGCAGGTTTTGATCCGAATGCCATGCCTGATTTCTTTGACGCTATCGGTCGGCGCAGCGGTATTGCCGGGATCAATGTTCCGGAACTGCTGCGCACCCACCCCGTAACCACCAATCGAATTGCCGAATCGCGTGATCGCGCGGCGCAAATCACTGCGACAGTCGCGCCCGAGAGTGCGGCCTATGGCTTCGTACGCGAGCGCGTGCGCGTGCTCGGCGCGCCGAACGGCGCGGATCTGCGGCCTTTCTATGTCGGGCTGGCCGAGCGCTCACCGCTCAACGCCGCACAGCGCTACGGCGAGGCACTCGCCCGACTCGGCGCGGGCGATCGTGAGCGCGCCGCCAGCGCCCTCGTCGAACTTTCGGCCTCGCAGCCGCAAAGCCCGATGCTGCAGGCCGCGCTCGGTCAGGCCCTGTTCGCTGCCGGCCAGACGGATCTTGCGCGGCAGACGCTGCGTCGCGCACTCGACATTGCGCCACGCAACATCCCGCTCACCATTCGCTATGCTGAGGTTTTACTGCAAACTGACGGCGCAAAAGAAGCGCACACTGTGCTCCTCGATCTCTTCAACAACGTGCCGCCCACGCCCGAGCAGATTCGCTTGACGGCATTGGCGGCCAGCAGCGCGGGCGACAACGCCGATGCTGCTTATTACATGGGCGAGCACCACATCACGAGCGGCGATCTCATGAACGCCGTAAAGCAGCTGGAACTCGCGCTCGCCGACCCCAATCTGAGTGGCGTGCAACGCGCTCGCTTCGAAGCGCGCATGAAAGAAGTTCGCGAAGCGCTGGCCGAAACCGGGCGGCGACGTAACCGAGACGCGGAGCGGCAGCAACCGCGCTCCTGACGCCGATTCGTGGCGGCCACGCCACGATCGATGCTGGAGCAGATTTTTTCGCTAAAATCCGCGCATGGAACAGACAGGGATGTCGCGGCACGAGGCCGTTGCGACGCACACGTTCGGTACCGTCGGCGTTAGGGCGATTGCCTGCCTCGCCTTGCTGGCCACGCTCGCCGGCTGCGCCGCGACCACGGCACAGGCGAGCGATCCACGCGATCCTTTTGAACCTCTCAATCGCGTGAGCTACGCGGTCAACGACGGGGTGGATCGCGCCGTGCTGCGTCCAGCAGCCAAGGTCTATCACCGGGTCACGCCCCACTTCGTGCAGACGGGTGTCAGCAACGCGTTTGCCAATGCCAAGTATCCGGTGACGCTTGTCAACAATGCGCTGCAGGGCAAGTTCGGCGACGCGCTCAACGATACCGGGCGGTTCGTGCTCAATTCGACGCTCGGACTCTGCGGAATCTTTGATCCAGCGAGCGACGTCGGGCTCGATATCAACGACGAGGACTTCGGCCAGACATTCGGCAAGTGGGGAGTGGCTGCCGGCCCGTACTTCGTGGTGCCTTTCTTCGGGCCGACCACTTTGCGCGATGGCATAGGCTCGATCGCCGACGACTTCACCGAGCCACACTCTTACCTCGAAGACGACAGCACCCGCTGGACCATCTGGGCGGCGGGGAACTTCGAAAAACGAGTCCGCCTGCTTGATGCCGATGCGGTGATCGATCGTGCGGGCGACCGCTATACGTTCGTGCGCAGTGCCTATCTGCAGCGGCGTGAATATCAGGTGCGGGACGGCAACGTGCCCGCAGAAAATCTCGAAGACGCGATGCTCGAGCCCGAAGGCAACGACTCGCTCAAGCCGTAATCAGCAACGACTCGACGTCGCTCAGCCGAGCCAGTCGCGCGAGCGACGCCGGCAGCTTGGCATAACTCAACTGCAACCCGCGGCGGTGCGCCTCGGCCTTCCATTCGATGAGTACCGCGAGGCCGGTGCTGTCGCCACTGTCGATGCCGCTGCAATCGAAATCGCAGCGCCCGCCACGAGCGAGCTTGGCGAGCCCTGCAAGACCCTCTGCAAAAGCCGCTGCCGCAGACTCGATCGTCAAGGTACCGCGCAGCGCATAGCGCGCCACGCCGGCGTTTGCACCGAGATCGATGATCGACAGCGTCACGGCCGCGCGACACCGGTTTTGACGGCGCCCCCGGCGCGGACCACGCGATTCTGCAACTCGAGACGCTGGATGACCGCTTCGAGACCCTTCTGGTCGATTTCCGAACCAAAGTCCTCGCGGAAGCTCTTCACGTAGCTGATGCCCTCGATGACCACGTCCCAGGCTTTCCAGCCCGCTTCGGTTTTGCGCAGCGAATAATTGACCGGAATTTTTTGCCCATTACTGCGCTTGACCTCGGTACGCACCGTGGCGGAGGTGGCATCGGCAGCCACCGGCGAGGGCAACACCTTGATGCGATCACCGGTGAATTCGAGCAAGGCATCCCCATAGTTGCTCATCAACGAGCCATAGAACGCATCAATGAAACGCTGCCGCTGCTCGGGGGTTGCCGTACGCCAGTGCTTGCCGAGCACGAGGCGAGCGGCGTAATCCACATCGAAGTGCGGCAACAGCACCCGCTCCACGAGCGCGGAAAGCTTGGTCGGATCCTTGCGGAACTCGGCACGGCGGGACTCGAGCTCGCTCACCATGATGTTGGCAGCACTGTCCATGAGCCTGACCGGGTCGCTCGCATCAACCGCCGTGAGACCCGACTTGTTCTGCGCCGGCAGCGTCGATGACAGCGTCATTCCGGCAAATAAAGCGATCGCTAACACGATCGCACGCATCTCCATCATTGAGCCTTCTCTCCTTCGCTACCCTTGCTCGCAAAATTGGCAAAGAATTTATTGACCAGCGACTCGAGCACGATAGCTGATTGTGTGAGCTCGATCTGACTGCCGTCCTTGAGATAGCTATCCGAGCCACCGGGCCCGATGCCCACGTATTTGCCACCAAGCAAGCCCTGCGTCTGGATGCTGGCATCGCTGTCATCGGGAATACGGTTGTACTGCGAATCGATGCGCAGCGTGACGACCGCCCGATAATCACCGGAATCGAAGGCGACCGATTCGACCCGACCGATACGCACGCCGGCCATGCTGACTGGCGAGCCGCCCTTAAGATCGCCGATGTTGTCGAAGCGTGCTGTCACCTTGTAGCCCGCGGCACCCCCGACGCTCATGCCACTGCCCGGCAGTTGCGTGGTCAAAAAAAACAGCGCGGCAAAGCCGAGCAGCACGAACAGTCCGGTCCCGAGCTCGAGCGAGCGTTGCGATTTCATGTGCGATTACCTTCCCAGAAAAGCTGCCGTGAGCATGTAGTCGAGCAGCAGCGTCAACACCGAAGAAATGACGACCGTGCGGGTCGTGGCCAGCCCCACCCCTTCGGCCGTGGGCTTCGCCGTGTAGCCTTCGTAAACCGCGACCAGACTGCAGGCGATGCCGAAACACACACT
>VGUP01000052.1 GCA_016874175.1 Gammaproteobacteria bacterium
CGCAGCTCGCGCCCAGCGAATTCAGCGCACGCAGTTGAGCGCGTGATCGGCGAGCACCTGCACCACGCAGGCGGTGATTTTTTCGGCGTAGGCGAGCTCGAGGAATTCGTTCGGGCCATGCGCATTCGAGAGCGGTCCGAGTACGCCGGTAATCAAAAATTGGGTCTGCGGGAACTGCCGACCCAGCATGGCCATGAACGGAATGGTGCCGCCGCAGCCGGCGTGCACGGCCTCACGTCCGAACACGGTCTGTGAGGCTCGTTGCATCGATTCCTCCAGCCAGGGCGCGAACGACGGCGCATTCCAGCCGGCTGCGGCGCTGTCTGCCGCGAAGCGTGCGCGCGCGCCGTAGGGTGGGTCGCGCTCAAGGGTCTGCGTCAGGGCTGCGCGGGCGCGCTCCGGATCGACGGTCGGCGGTAGGCGCAGGCTGAGCTTGAGCGCAATGCACGGCAGCAAGACGTTACCGGCGTTGGCGGTGGCCGGAAGGCCGTCAGCACCCGTGATCGCTAGCGTGCTGCGCCAAGTACTGCCGAGCAGCAACTCCACCGGGTCGGTCGAGAGTGCGCTCACGCCGGGGAGCAGCGGTACGCGACCTGCGACTTCGGCGCCGAGCGTCGCAGCGGCGACGCGCGCTTGGGCGATGCGATCTTTGGGGATCGAGCATTGCAGTTCCGGCAATAAAATATCGCCATTGACCGAGTTTTCGAGGCGCCCGAGCAATTGCATGGCGATGCGCATGGGTGTGGGTGCAATGCCTGTGCCCATACCGCTGTGTACGCCATCGCGCAGCACTTCGACCTGCAGCGTGCCGGTGAGATTGCCGCGCAGCGAGGTGGTGCACCAGAGCTGTGAGTAGTTGCCGCATTCGGCATCGAGGCAGATGACGAGCGAAGGCGTACCGAGTCGCGCGCCGAGCGCCTCAAGATGCGCAGGCAGATCGGTACTGCCGCTTTCTTCGGAGGCTTCGATGAGTACCACGCAGCGCGCAAGCGGTATGCCGCGATTTTTGAGCGCGCGGATCGCGGTCAGCGAACTGAAGACGGCATAGCCGTCGTCAGCACCGCCGCGGCCGTAGAGCTTGCCGTCGCGGATGACCGGCTCCCAAGGCGAGAGGCCGGGCTCCCAGCCGGTGAACTCCGGCTGCTTGTCGAGGTGACCGTAGAGCAGCACGCAATCGGGCAGTTCGCCCGGAATATCGCAGAGCAGCACCGGCGTGCGTCCCGGCAAGGTCAAAAGCTCCACGGTCATGCCGGCGATCGGCTGTGCCCGACACCAGTCGACGAGCAACTGCGCGGCCCGTTGCATATGTCCCGTGCTCTGCCAGTCCGGCGCGAAGGCCGGCGATTTGTTTGGAATCCGTACGTACTCGCACAACGTGGGCACGATCGAGTCGCGCCAAGTGTCGCGGATGAGGGTTTGCGTGCGCTCGTCGATGGCCTTCATGCGCGAAGATTACCGCAGGGCAGGTCAAAGAACTGCCGCGCTGTGGCCGTGGTGTGCGCCGCCAGTTCCGCCAGCGATTCGTTGCGGCAGTCGGCGATGAGGCGCGCGATATGCGGCAGATACATCGGCTCGTTGCGTCGTGAGGCGGGCTTGGGGTCGAGGTTTCGCGGCAATAGATATGGGCCATCGGTTTCGATCATCAAGCGGCCTCGCGGTACGCGATGCACGATCTCGCGCAAATGCAGACCGCGACGCTCATCGCAGATCCAGCCGGTGATACCGATATGCAGGCCGAACTCGAGGCAGGCCTCGAGTTGAGCCGCGTTGCCGGTGAAGCAATGCAACACCGCCGCAGGCAAGGTCGCGCGGTACTCGCGCAGCACCGCGAGAAAATCCTCGTGAGCGTCCCGTTCGTGCAAAAACAGTGGCTTGCCTAAGCGACAGGCGAGCTGCACTTGGCGCTCGAAGGCGCTGCGTTGCTCGCGGGGTGCGGAAAAATTGCGGTGATAATCGAGACCCGTCTCGCCCACTGCCGCCACCAACGGCTCCAAGGCCAGTTCGCTCAAGCTCGCGTAAGCCTGATCATCGAGATCGACGGCATGATGCGGGTGACAACCCGCGGTGGTGCGCAGCAGGCGCGGCGCTACTTTGGCAAGCGCCAGCGCTGCGCGACTGCCCTCGGCTGAGGCGCCGGTGACCACGAACTGCTCCACGCCCGCCGCCAGCGCGCGACGCAGTACTTCTTCGCGATCGTGATCGTAGCTGTCGTGCGTGAGATTGATGCCGATGTCGACGAGCGCTACGGTCACCGCTAAGAGGCTCCTGCCGCAAGTTTCGCGAGTGCAGTGCACAGCCCATCGACATCTTCTTCGGGTTGGTTCCACGAGACCACGAGACGGGCCTCGCCGGAGCCGCTCGCACCCCAATCATAGAACTCGAAACCGCTGGCTCGCAGCGCGGTAGCCCCGGCATCGCCGATGCGCAGAAAGAGTTCGTTCGCCTGCACCGGGTGAATCAGCAGTGGCGCGGCGGCGGCCGCAAGCCGCTGTGCCAGCGCGTTGGCTCTCCCTGCGAGACGCAGCCACAGGCCCTGATCGAGATAGGCCAATAATTGCGCCGAGACGAAGCGCATTTTCGACAGCAGATGCGCCGCTCGTTTGCGCCTGAATTCGAAGTCGGCGATGCGCTCGTGATCAAAGAATACGACCGCCTCGGCCGTCAGTGCGCCGTTTTTGGTCGCACCGAACGAGAGTACGTCGATGCCGGCTCGCCAGGTGATATCGGCGGGCGAGCAACCGAGGCCGGCGACCGCGTTGGCAAAACGTGCGCCATCCATGTGGACCGCAAGTCCGCGCGCATGGGCGAGCGTGCAGAGCGCCTGCAGTTCGGCAGGGGAATACACGGTGCCAAGTTCAGTCGCCTGCGTCAGCGACAGCGCCCGCGGTTGCACGGTGTGCACCGAGGTCGGATTTGCAGCGAGCGTAGCCGCGAGTGTTTCGGGCGTGACCTTGGCGCCTGCGCCCTGCATCAACACGAGTCGCGCGCCGCCGCTCATGAACTCGGGTGCGCCACACTCGTCGCGGACGATATGACCCTCCTCGTGGGTCAGAATCGCGCCATAGGGCGGGACGAGGGTGGCGAGGGCGAGCGAGTTGGCGGCCGTGCCTGTCGACACTGGAAACACCTTGACCCGCCGCTCGAAGAGTTCGCTGAAGCGATCATCGAGTTGCAGCGACCAGTTGTCATCGCCATAGCCGCGCGCAAAGCCCGTGTTCGCGGCGCTGATGGCGGCAATAATTTCGGGGGCCACGGGGGCCGTGTTGTCGCTCTTGAAGTATCTGGCCATGGGGCGCAGATGCTACTGCAAAATGCCGCGTAGTGACCCATCATCACGGCACGACGTGCTGCGCACCGCATGACCCAAGACCTTGTCACCACCGACGATGCTGCTCTGCCGCTGGCCTGGACCTTGCGGCGCAGCGCGCGTGCGCGGCGTCTTGCGCTGCGCGTGCACCACGATGGCCGAGTCGAAGTGGTTGCACCGCGCGGTGTGGGCGAGGCGATGATCGGTCATTTCGTGTATCGGCATCGCGAGTGGATCCTGCATCGGCTCGCCGAGCGGCCTGCGCCACCTGCGCCACAGGCTTTTCCGCCCGCCACCCTCAAGTTGCCTGCCTTGGGCGAGGGTTATCGCATTCACCTGGCCGGTGGGCGCGGACGAGTGCAGGTGCGCAGGCTAGGTGATGGGCTGCTGTCGATCGTCGGTCATGCTGGGGCCGGCTCTGCCGAGGCCGAGCGCGCGGCCATCAAGCGCGCCTTGCTCGTCTGGTTGCTCGAGCATGCGCAGACGGCCTTCGAGCCGCGGCTGCGTGATCTCGCCGTGCGAGGCAGTTTCAGTTACCGCAGTTTGCAGTTGCGACGTCAGCGTACGCGGTGGGGCTCCTGCTCGTCGCGTGGCGTCATCAGTCTCAATGTCTGCGGCGTATTCCAGTCGCCCGCAGTGCTGAATTATTTGATGATCCATGAGCTGGTGCACACGCGACACATGAACCATTCGGCAGCCTATTGGCGTGAGGTCGCCGCGCACTGCAAAGATTGGCGCGTGCTCGATCGCGAACTCAGTCGCGGTTGGCGGCACGTGCCGCCCTGGATCTTCGCAGCGCCCTGAAGCCGAGCAGTAGGGCGAGCGCTGCCGCGTAGAGCAGCGGTTCGGTCACAGCGGCCTTGATCTGCCAGTAGTAGTGCCACACGCCAAGCAGTGCGATCGGATAAATGAGTTGGTGCAGCGAACTCCAGTGCCGTCCGAGGCGGCGCATCATGCGGTTGGTCGAGGTCGCCGCCAGCGGAATCATCGCGAGCAGGGCGACCGTGCCCACGATGATGAACGGTCGACGGCTGATTTCGCGCGCGAGATCGCTGAAATCGAGATCGAGTTCGAGAATGGCGTACACCAAAAAATGCAGCAGCGCGTAGGCGAAGGCAAAGAGTCCGAGCATCCGCCGCGGACGCTGCCAGCGCAGTTGCCCGGTGATTTCGCGCAGCGGGCTCGCCATCAGTGTGATCATCAGCAGGTTGAGCGCCGTCTTGCCGGTCACATGCAGCATCTCGCGGATGGGGTTCGGGCCTAGCGATTGCCCCGCCATGCCGAAAGCGCCGGCGAGCAGCAGCAGCGCGGGCAGGCTCGCCAACAAAAAAATGACGGGTTTCAGTGCGCGGTCGAGCATGGGCTGCGGCCCGGGGGGTTGCGCGGGCGTCAGTAGTAGCGCCGCAGATCCATGCCGCGATAGAGCGCTGCCACGTCGTCGTCGTAGCCGTTGAAGGGCAGGGTGTCGATGCGCGAGGTCAAAAAATTACCACCGATCCGCCGCTCTTTGGCCTGGCTCCAGCGCGGATGATCGACTGCGGGGTTCACGTTGGCGAAGAAGCCATATTCGTCGGGCGCCGCCATGTTCCAACTGGTGGCAGGTTGGCGTTCGGTGAAGCGAATTTTGACGATGGACTTGATGCCCTTGAAGCCGTACTTCCAAGGAACGATCAGGCGCAGCGGTGCGCCGCTTTGGTTCGGCAGCCACTTGCCGTAGACACCGACCACCATCAAGGTCAGTGGATGCATCGCCTCATCGATGCGCAGTGCTTCGCGGTAGGGCCAGTCGAGTACGCCGGAGCGCTGGCCCGGCATCTGCTTGGGGTCGAGCAAGGTGGTGAATTCGACGAACTTCGCTTTGGAGGTCGGCTTGAATCGCGCGAGCAAGTCGGCAAGTGGAAAGCCGAGCCAGGGCACGATGCGTGACCAGGCCTCGACGCAACGAAACCGATAAATACGCTCCTCGAGAGCGTGCGGCTTGAGGATGTCTTCGAGCGTGAATTTGCCGCGCAGCTCGGCCTCGCCGGCGATCTCGATCGTCCAAGGTCGACTGCGAAACTCCTGCGCACGCTCGTACGGGTCGCTCTTGTCGAGACCGAATTCATAGAAATTGTTGTAGGTCGTAACGTCCTCCCAGGAGTTCGGTGCCTCGCGCGTCGAGAGCTTGGTGTTGCGCGTGTAGCGCGGCGGCGCCAACGTGGCGGCGAGGCCGCTGCCCACGCTGCCGATGATCATGGCGGCACTGGCGGCGAGTGCGGCCAGGAGTCGGCGGCGATCGAAATACTCATACTCGGGGGTGATCGCCGACGGCAGGATGCTAGGGTCAGAATATCGCTTCATTTTAAATCCTTTTAAAAACAGCGAGTTAAAGCCATGTCTTGAAGTCGACAGGAAGTGTCGCGGCCGCTCGGCGCAGGCCGACTCCCGGGTTGACCAACACGGCCTGATCCACCAGTCGCAGGTGGGGTAGATCGGGATGCGAGTTACCGTACCCCACGATACGCCTTCCAGGGAAGCGTGCAGCGACGATACGCAACTGCCGGGCCTTTTCTTCGTCGCGGACGTTGGCGCCGATGAGCCTGCCCTCGAGGCGCTCGTCACGCCAGGCGACACGACTACAGACAACGTCGTCGAAGCCGAGGCTGGCGGCGATCTCGGGCACGTACAGATCGACGGTCGCCGACATCAGCACGAGGCGGTCGCCGGCTGCGCGGTGATGGGCGATGCAGTTCAGCGCTTCGCGAAAGCAGCCCCGCTCGATGAGTCGCGGGACGAAGGCCGTTGTCCACACGGCCACCTGCTCGCGGCTTGCGCCGCCCATGACGGCGTGCAGCAGCTCGCCTTTCAATTGGCCGCGGTCACGATCAACAGCGAGGAAACGCAGCAAGGCGGGCAGCGCTGCCAGAAAGCCGAACAACCGCAGCGGATGGCGCAGGGCAAACCCCGCCACGTACGCGATCAGGGTATCGCGGCGGGTGATGGTACCGTCGAGATCAAAGAAAACTAACCTTGGAGCGGGCTCGCGTGGATGTTCGAGGTCGTCCACGCGAGCCGCCGATCACTTGCCCGCGAGCTGGCGCAGCACGTACTGCAGGATGCCGCCGTGACGGTAGTAGTCGCGCTCTTTCGGTGTATCGATACGCACGCGCACCATGAAGACGATGGGTGCGCCACCGTTTTCCGGGGTGGCCGTGACGGTGACTTTGCGCGCCTCGGCGTTCTCGAGATCGCCGAAGTCAAAAGTTTCGCGTCCGGTCAGGCCCAAGCTCTGCGCATTTTGTCCGTCGACGAACTGGCAGGGCAGCACACCCATACCGATGAGGTTACTGCGATGGATACGCTCAAAGCTCTCGGCGATCACGGCCTTGACGCCGAGCAGCATGGTGCCCTTCGCTGCCCAGTCCCGCGAGGAACCGGTGCCGTATTCTTTCCCCGCGAGTACCACGAGTGGCGTTCCGGCCGCCTGATACTTCATCGAAGCATCGTAGATCGACATCTGCTCGCCACTCGGGATGTGGATGGTCACGCCACCTTCGGTACCCGCTGCCAACAGATTGCGCAGGCGGATATTGGCAAAGGTGCCGCGCATCATGATCTCGTGATTGCCGCGCCGTGCGCCGTAGGAATTGAAGTCGGCCTTTTGCACGCCGTGCGCTTCGAGGTACTTGGCCGCTGGGCTGCCCTTGGCAATGTCGCCGGCCGGGGAGATGTGATCGGTGGTGACCGAGTCTCCCAGCAAAGCGAGCACGCGCGCGCTGCGAATCAGCTTGATGGCGCTCGGCTGCATGCCCATGCCGTCGAAGTAGGGCGGATTGCGCACGTAGGTCGATTTCTCGTCCCAAGCGTAGAGTTTGCCGGCCGGTACTTTGATGGCCTGCCAGAGGGCATCGCCCGCAAAAACATCGCCGTAACTGCTGCGGAACATGCCCGAATCGATGGAGGCGCGCACGCTGGCCGCGACCTCTTGCGGCGTCGGCCAGATATCTTTGAGGAACACGACCTTGCCGTCGCGATCGGTGCCGAGCGGCTCGCTGTTGAGGTCGATATCGGTGGTCCCCGCAAGCGCATACGCGACCACCAGCGGCGGTGAGGCCAGGAAGTTCATTTTCACTTCCGGATGCACGCGGCCTTCGAAGTTGCGATTGCCGGAGAGTACCGAGGTGGCAATCACGTCGCCCGCTTTGACGGCAGCCGAGATCTCGGGCTTGAGTGGCCCCGAATTACCGATGCAGGTCATGCAGCCATAGCCCGTGACGTGAAAGCCCACGGCGGCGTAGTCGTCGAGCAGCTGGGCTTTGCTCAGATAGTCGGTCACCACCTTCGATCCCGGTGACAGGCTGGTTTTGACCCAAGGCTTGGCGCGCAGCCCGCGCGCGGCGGCGTTGCGGGCGAGCAACGCGGCACCGAGCATCACGGACGGATTCGAGGTGTTGGTGCAGCTCGTGATGGCAGCGATCAGTACGGCGCCATCGCGGACCTCATAGCCCGTCCCCTGAGTGCCCGCGCTCCCGCCGTGTGTGACCGCGCCGACGCCCATTGCCGCCGGATTTTTCTTTGAGCGCTCCTCGGACATCTGCGTCAGCGTTTTGCGATACACCTGCTTGAGGCTGCGCACCGGCACGCGATCTTGCGGCCGCTTCGGTCCGGCGAGCGAGGGCTCGACGGTCGAGAGATCGAGTTCGAGCACGTCGGTGTAGTCGGCTTGCGGCGCCCCGTTGCAGCGCCAGAAGCCTTGCGCCTTGGCATAGGCCTCGACCAGGGCAATCTGCGCCGCTGGACGGCCAGAAAGTTCGAGGTAGCGCAGGGTTTCTTCGTCGATCGGGAAGATGCCGCAGGTGCTGCCGTATTCCGGCGCCATGTTAGCAATCGTCGCGCGATCGGCCAGCGGCAGATTGGCAAGGCCATCACCAAAATATTCGACGAATTTTTCGACTACGCCCTTTTTGCGCAGCATCTCGGTGACGGTAAGCACGAGATCGGTCGCCGTGGCGCCGGGCTGCAGTTGACCGGTGAGTTTGAAACCGACGACCTGCGGGATGAGCATGGTGACCGGCTGACCGAGCATGGCGGCCTCGGCTTCGATGCCACCCACACCCCAGCCGAGCACGCCGAGCCCGTTGATCATGGTGGTGTGCGAGTCGGTACCCACCAATGTGTCCGGATAGGCCTGCGGGCGCTGCCCGTCAGGGTTTTCGAAGACGACGCGCGCGAGATATTCGAGGTTGACCTGATGGACGATGCCGGTGTTGGGCGGCACCACCTTGAAATTGCGAAACGCGGTCTGACCCCAACGCAGGAACGAGTAGCGCTCGCCGTTGCGTTCGAATTCGATCTTGGTGTTCTGCGCCAGCGCGTCTGCCGTGCCGTAATGATCGACCTGCACCGAGTGGTCGATGACCAGTTCGGCCGGTGCCAGCGGATTGACTTTTTGCGGATCACCGCCCAATTTTTTGATCGCCCCGCGCATCGCCGCGAGATCGACTACGCAGGGCACGCCGGTAAAGTCCTGCATGATGACGCGGGCGGGCGTGAAGGAGATTTCATGATCGGGCGTCGCTTTGGCGTCCCAGTTGAGCAGGGCGTCGATGTCCTGCCGCGTGACGTTGACGCCGTCCTCGAAGCGCAGCAGGTTCTCGAGCAAAATCTTGAGCGAGAAGGGCAGTCTCGCGACCTTCTCTTTGGGCAGCGCGGCCAGACTCCAAATGTCGTAAGACTGCGAACCCACGTTGAGGGTGGTGCGCGCCTTGTAAGTGTCCGTCATGAAAACCCCCGATCAAGAAACCAGATTCGCCTGAAAAACGGCGGCCGAATTATAGCCGCTGCGGGGGTGTCAGTGATCGGCGGCCTCGATCACAGCGCCGCCCAGGCAGCGCGTACCGTCATAGAGCACAGCGAATTGCCCCGGTGTGACTGCGCGCTGCGGCTCCTTGCAGCGTAGCTGCAGGCGACCGTCGGCAAGCGGCAGCACCTCGCAGTCCTGATCGGCCTGCCGATAGCGCAGTTTGACGCCGGCTTTGAACGCCGTAGTCGGGGCGTCGATCAGCCAATGGGCGACACCAGTCGTTACCCGACTCGAGAGCAGCAGCGGATGCGCATGACCCTGCACCACGATCAGCGCGTTGCGCTCGAGCATTTTGCGCGCCACGTACCAAGCCGCTTCGGCGTGACCCGCACGACCGCCGATCTCTAGCCCGCCCCGTTGGCCCAAAGTGTAAAACGCAAGTCCGTGATGCGTGCCCAGCCGCTCGCCCTCGGGCGTTTCGATCGGCCCCGGTCGGTCAGCGACGTACTGGCCGAGAAATTCGCGAAAGGGTCGTTCGCCAATGAAACAAATGCCGGTGCTGTCCGGTTTGTCGTGTACCGGCAGCCCCGCGGCGCGCGCACGTTCGCGCACTTCGATCTTGAGCAATTCGCCGAGCGGAAACAGCGCCGCCTCGAGTTGTGGGCGCTCGAGGGCGTGCAGGAAATACGATTGATCTTTGGCGAGGTCACGCGCTTTGTGCAACTCGACGCCCGCGCCACCCTCGCGGCGACGCGCATAGTGACCCGTCGCGAAGCGATCGCCGCCGAGGCGGCGTACGTGCGCGAGGCACACGCCGAATTTGATCTCGCGATTGCAGAGTATGTCGGGGTTCGGCGTACGGCCGGCACGATACTCGGTCAAAAAATAAGCGAAAACTCGCTGTCGATATTCGTCGGTGAAGTCGACGCGGTGCAGCGGGATACCGAGTTCGCGGCACACGGCGCGGGCGTCCTGATGATCGGTCGAGATGGTGCAGTAGCTGTCATCCTCGCTCCAGTTGGCCATGAAAAGGCCTTGCACTTCGTGCCCTTGCTGGCGCAGCAGTAGCGCAGCCACAGCCGAATCGACGCCGCCCGATAGACCGACCACGATCACGAGGCGATCACTCGGTCAGCGCGCTGGCATGACGCAGCCATGAACCGGTGCTGACATTCGCTGGCGCTCGCGCTGCGTTCAAGAACCCGCGGCGGGCTGACCCGTCGCGGTGCGGGTGAGCATGGGCGCGACGCCAACGTAGCTTTCGGGTCGCAGTGCGACCAGCCGCGCCTTGTCCGCAGCAGAGATCGACAGCCCGGCGACAAAAGCCGCATACGACTTGGCGTCGATGCTCCGACCGCGCGTGAAATCTTTGAGTAACTCATAGCCGTTCGGTACCCCAGCGGCGCGCAGCACGGTCTGCACGGCTTCACCGAGCACCTCCCACGCGCCTTCGAGGTCGCTCGCCAGGCGTAGCGGCTCGGGCTCGATCTTGCCGAGACCGCGTTGCAAGGCGCGCGCTGCGATCAGCACGTGTCCGAGGGCTACGCCTAGATTACGCAGCACCGTCGAGTCGGTGAGGTCGCGCTGCCAGCGCGACACCGGCAGTTTCTCGGCGAAGTGTCGCAGCAGTGCGTTGGCCACCCCGAGATTGCCCTCGGCATTTTCGAAGTCGATCGGGTTTACTTTGTGCGGCATGGTCGACGAGCCGACCTCGCCGGCCACGGCGCGCTGCTTCAGATAGCCGAGGCTGATATACCCCCAGACATCGCGCGCAAAGTCGATCAGCACGACATCGATGGCGGCGAGCGCATCGCAGTATTCGCCGATCCAATCGTGCGGCTCGATCTGCGTGGTGAGCGAGTTCGCCTCTAGCCCGAGTGATTCGACGAAGGCCGCGCCGATGGCGGGCCAGTCGTTGTCGGGCAGAGCGGCAGCATGCGCGTTGTAATTGCCGACGGCGCCGTTCCACTTGCCGCGGATGGCTACCTGCTGCCAACGCGACAGTGCACGCTCGAGGCGCGCGAGCACGTTCGCGAATTCTTTGCCGAGCGTTGTCGGACTGGCGGTCTGTCCATGCGTGCGCGCGAGCATCGGCAAATCGGCATGCTGATTCGCGAACTGCCGCAGCGCCGCGCTGATCGGTGCGAGCTCGGCGAGCAGGGTCGCGCGAGCGCCCTGCAGCATGCGGGCATAGGCGAGATTGTTGATGTCCTCCGAGGTGCAGCCGAAATGCACGAGTTCGAGCACGGCGTCGCTCGCGCCCGCACTCGCGAGCTGATCGCGCACGTAGTACTCGACCGCCTTCACATCGTGATTGGTGCGCTGCTCGATGGCCTTGACTGCGACCGCAGCCGCTGCAGGCGGCGCCGCCGAGAGTTGCCGTGCGACCTCGAGCACGGCCTGCGGCACCGCAGCGGCCGCGGCAAGGCCGGTCGGCCGATGTCGGGCGAGTGCTAGCAACCACTCCGCCTCGATGCGAATACGTTCGCGGATGAGCGCCGCTTCGGAAAGATGCGCCCGCAGCGGCAGCGTGCTGCGCGCGTAGCGGCCATCGATGGGAGAGAGGGCGTCGAGACTGTCGAGAGCCATGGCGGGCCCGTCACGCTAGAAGTGTTAGGATGTGAATCATACCCCATGCCCGATGCTGCCCTTGTGTTCGGCCCCCCGCCCGATTTGCGGGAGTTTCTGCGTACTTGTTTGCTGCGCGAGCCCTGTCACGTCCCGATCAATGATTGGCCGCACGGCGAGGTCACGCCCGAGCGGCGTGCGCGCCTGCGGCAGTTTTTCCCTGATGAGCCGATTCCTGCGGCCGTGCTCGTGCCGTTCGTCGAGCGCAGCGACGGCGCGACGATTCTGCTCACGCAGCGGGCGGCCCACCTCAAAACCCACGGCGGGCAGATCAGTTTTCCGGGCGGCCGGATCGAGCCGCAGGATGAGGGTCCGGTGGCCGCTGCGCTGCGCGAAACGGAAGAAGAAATCGGTCTCGCGCGCCGCGACGTCGAGGTACTCGGATTTTTGCCGGATCACCTGGTGATTTCCGGCTATCGCGTGACGCCGGTAGTCGGCATCTTGAAGCCCGATTTGCCGCTGCGGCTCGATGCGACCGAGGTCGAGGGTGTGTTTGAGGTACCGCTTGCCCATGTGCTCGATGCCAACAACCACGTACGTCGCGCGCGCGAGTTCGAGGGTGAGAGCATCGAGTTCACCGACTTCCACTACGGTCCGCACAATATTTGGGGTGCGACCGCCGGCATGCTCATGACTCTTTATCGCAGCATGCGTGGCGAGTTGCGCTGACTGCGGCGATGAGCGACTCGTTGCAACGTCTGCTCGAGATCATGCGGCAACTGCGCGATCCGCAGACCGGTTGTGCCTGGGATCGCGAACAAACTTTTGAAAGTATCGCGCCGCATACGCTGGAAGAGGCCTACGAAGTGGCCGAGGCCGTGAAGCTCGCCGATGCGGCACGGATCCGCGACGAACTCGGTGATCTGCTGTTTCAAGTGGTTTTTCTGGCGCGTATTGCCGAGGAGCGCGGGCTGTTCGATTTCGACGCCGTCGCGCGCGGCATCGGCGACAAGTTGGAGCGGCGGCATCCGCATGTCTTTGCAGCGCAGACGGGTCTCACTGCCGAGGAGCAAACCAAAGCCTGGGAATCTTGGAAAGCGAGCGAGCGCGCTGCGGCGGGTGAGCGTGGTGCGCTCGATGGCGTGGCGCTTGCGCTGCCGGCGTTGACCCGAGCGGTGAAGCTCGGCAAGCGAGCCGCCGGCGTCAATTTCGATTGGCCTGATGCGTCAGGGCTGCGTCGCAAGCTTGATGAGGAGCTCGGCGAATTCGAGGCGACCCTCGCGCAGGCCGAGGGCCCGGTACGTCAGCACGATGAACTCGGCGATGTGCTGTTCGTGATCGCCAATTGGGCGCGGCATTTGCGGCTCGACCCGGAAGCGGCGCTGCGCGGTACCAACGACAAATTCCAGCGCCGGTTCGCGCATATGGAGCAAGTCGCGGCGGCTGCAGGGAGCACACTCGCCAGCCTCGATGCCGAGGCTTGGGGGCGGCTCTGGCAAGAGGCCAAACGCGCTGAGCGCGCGCCGGCCGCGGGTGCCCGCGAGCCCTGATACCTAGGCGGCAGGCCCTGCCGACTGTGTCAGGCTAGAATAAAGGCCCCAAAGGCTCTGGCTCGCCATGAAAACTCCCGAACATCAGGCTTGGAATCCGACCAGTTGGCAGACCCGTCCGGCGCAACAGCAGCCGATCTATCGGGATGCCGCGGCGTTGGCGGATGTAGTCGCCAAGCTCTCGCGCTTGCCGCCGATCGTCGTGTCTTGGGAGGTCGAGCGACTGAGCGACGAGCTCGCGGCAGCGCAGCGCGGCGAGCGTTTTTTGCTGCAGGGTGGCGATTGCGCCGAGAGCTTCGAGGATTGCGAATCCGACAAGATCGCCAAGCGGCTCAAAATTTTGTTGCAGATGAGCCTGGTGCTGACCCATGGCCTCAAAAAACCGATCATCCGCGTCGGTCGCATGGCCGGTCAGTACGCGAAACCGCGTTCAGCTGACACCGAAACTCGTGACGGTGTGACGCTGCCCTCGTATCGGGGGGATATCGTCAACAACGCGGAATTCACGCCCGAAGCGCGCGAGCCTGATCCGCAGCTTTTGCTGCGCGGTTACGAGCGCGCGGCGCTGACCCTCAATTTCATTCGCGCGCTGATCGATGGTGGTTTCGCCGATTTGCATCACCCCGAATATTGGGATCTGGGTTTCGTCGGACACTCGCCGTTCAAGGTCGAATACGAACGTATCGTGGCTTCGGTGGCTGATGGGCTCGAATTCTTCGAGACTATCAGTTCCAAAGAAGTCCACACTGCGCTGCGTGCGGATTTCTACGCCAGCCACGAGGCCTTGGTGCTGCACTACGAGCAGGCACAGACGCGTTTCATCGCGCGCAACAATCGTTGGTACAACTTGTCGACGCACATGCCGTGGATCGGCATGCGCACGGCGCAACTCGACGGGGCGCATGTCGAGTACTGCAGGGGTATCGCCAACCCGGTGGGTGTGAAGGTGGGTACCGCGATGGATGCGGCCTGGTTGCAACGTCTCGTCACGACGCTCAATCCGCAAAACACGCCGGGTAAGCTCACGCTCATTCATCGCTTCGGCGCCAAAGATATCGAGTCGTCGCTACCCAAGGCCATTCAGGCGGTGCGGGCCACGGGTCACTCGGTGCTCTGGATCTGCGATCCGATGCATGGCAACACCGAAAGCAGTCAGAGCGGGCTCAAGACGCGGCGCTTCGAGAACATTTTGCGCGAGCTCGATCTGGCAACGCGCATTCACCAGGATCTTGGCTCGCATCTCGGCGGCGTGCACGTCGAGCTCACCGGCGAAGATGTGACCGAGTGCACGGGCGGTGCGCGCAAGCTCGCCGATCTCGATCTGCAGCGCGCCTATAAATCGACGGTCGATCCGCGGCTCAACTACGAGCAGTCGCTGGAGCTCGCGCTGCTGATCGCCGAGCGCAATCGCGCCCCACGCCGCGGTCGTTAACCGCTTAGTCGGTCAATCGCCGCAGGGGCTGCGTCGCGGGCAAGAGTTGCTGCGCGGACAAATGATGCTCGCGCGCTGCTCGAGCGCGTGGCCAACCCAGGCAATGTTGAGCACGTGACTCACGGTGCGAATCGCGCTTGCTGCGGCCGTCGGGATGTCACCAGTTC
>VGUP01000053.1 GCA_016874175.1 Gammaproteobacteria bacterium
CACAAGTGGTACGCGCTCCAACGTCGAGAATGGTTTAGCTCTTGCCACTGATTGACCGGCTCGTCGGGTCGATAGCCGATGTATGGCGCGAAGCCTTCGTCGTGGGTCTGCAGCGCTTGTTCGAGCTCTGCACGGATCTGGGCGGTTTTCGCTTCCAGACTCTCTGCCCAGGGGAACAGGCTGCGCTCAAAGAAAGGAATTGCCGGTAGCCGCGGCACATGCAATTGGTTGCTGTCCGAGACATAGGGTCGGCTGCGACCCGCCATGATCGACACGGCCTCGCGCCAGCGTGGCTGCAGGCCGCCGGGCAGATCGTCAAGCAGATTGGCGAGCGTATTGCCCAGATATTTTTGGTAGTCGCGGCCATGCCGCTCGACGAGCTCGCGGGCGTGCAGCAATTGCTCGCGCAAAAAATCAGGCCATGCGGATTCCGGTGGTGCGACTTTGAGCGCATTGCGAAAGGTACTTGCCGCAGCGCTCACGGTGTCATGCGACTCGAGCCAATAGCCGCGCGCAAGCAGGCCCGGCAGGTAGTACGGGTCGGCGGCGAGCGCTGCGTCGATCGCCTCGCGTTCACCATCGCGATCCTTCATGAAGCGACAGGCTGACGCGAGCGTCATCAATACAAGCAGATCGTTGGGCGCACGCTGATGCGCGGCCAGCAATCTTTGACGAGCACGCGTGAACTCGCCGCGTTGCAAAAGATGCACCCCGAGACTGAAGAGCGCCTGCTGGTGCTCGGGCTCTATCCGCAGCACTTCGGTCCAGAGAGACTCGGCCTCGGCATGACGACCGCTGCGTGCAGCGGCGATGGCGCTGTCAACGAGTTGCCCGACGGGCAGTGCCAAGGCTCAGCCGCCGCCGTTCACGCCGGCGTTATCGGTGGCTCCTCGTTCTTGTTGGCGCTTCAGCCAATCTTTGGCGTCCTTCGAGGTTGATCGGGTGGTGCAGACCCGCTCCTTGCGCACACGCGAGCCCGTGGAACGGACATTGCGACAGATCATTTCGGGTTCGGCTTTTGCGTCGGCTGCGGCGGCGGGTGCGCTCGCGGTTGCCTCGGTAGCCGTTGCCGTCGGCATGGGAGTATCGGTCGCAACCTGCGCCCAGGCGGTGACCGGGCCAAGCAGAAGGGCGACGATCAGGGTGACTATCGAGCATGCCCATGTCGAGATACGGTTTGTCATCTGCCGATTCTGCAGGGCGCCGACGCTGCCGACAATGAGGTGGCAAAAAAAACGGCAGGCCGAAGCCTGCCGTTTTCTGGCCAGAGACCAGCAGGGTTGGATCAGAACTTCACATTAAAGCCGACCGTGTACACGCGACCCAGAGTGTCGTAGACGCTGGGGAAGGTGTTACCGCCGTTAGCCGCCGTCGTTGCTGCCTCGTTACCAAGGACCGGCGGATCCTCATTGGTCACGTTGAGCGCACTAATTTGCACCGAGATATTGTCGGTGTAGTTCCAGCTGGCCGACAGATCAAAGTAGTCGTACGCATCGATCTCGCGAAACTGGGCGAAAGTGCCAGACTCTTGCTCCGGTTCAATTTTGGTAGACCCGAAATGCCGCCACAGAAGCGATACGCCGAATGGCCCCTTACTCCAACTGGTGCGCTGGGTCCAGCGCATCTCGGGCATCGGGTTCCCGCACTGGTTACCAAAGTAGCCATTGCAGTCGACGACGTCCGCGAAGGAGGAGCTCAGACTTTCTTTAGTTAAGTACTTATTAAGGTTCGCCTGCAGCGTCAACTGCCCGACATTGCCGAGATCGAAGCCCAGTGTGCCCGCAAACTCGACGCCTTCGGCGCGGAAGTAGTCGAGGTTTGTGGTGAACAGCTGGATGCCGGAGCCCGGAAGCGTGAGGGTGCCACCTACGCGGACGATACGACCGCACGCCTCGGTGAGACCCTGCTTGTAGCACTGGTCCAGGACCTCTTGAGAGCCCAAGGTACCGATAACCTTACCGATATCGATGTCGTAGTAGTCTAACGAGAACACGGCACGGTTGATTGCGCCGCCAAGGGTCGGCGTGAACACCACGCCAAAGGTGGTGGTATCCGCCTCCTCGGGGCTCGGCGGGCGGTTAAGGTCGCTCCCCGAGAAGATGTTGATTTGCCCGACCACGATATCCTCGACCGTGCCGACCTGCGCTGCCGTCATGCCCGTTGCGAGACAACGCGCGCGTAGCGTCGCGTCGATAGCCTTGTTAGCGATCGAGCATGGGTCAAGAAGCGCGTTGTCGAGCCCCGTGGTAAGCGGAGAAAATAACTCCCCAACGCTCGGCGCTCGAGCCGCACGCTGTCTCATGACACGCACGAGCACGTTGTCGAGCGGGCGCCAAGAAAGCCCAGCCTTCCAGGTTTCGTTGGAGCCGGTGATATCGTAGTCCGACGAACGAAAACCGAGTTCAAGGTCAAGGGACTGCGCGCCCGCAGCGCCGTTGATGAGCGGTAGGATCGCTTCGCCAAAGACCTCTTTCACCTTGTAGCCGCCCTTTACGGGCAAGGTGTTACCGCCCGCGCCGCCCAAGCAGCTTGTCGGGGCTAGCTTTAAACATTCGTCCGGGATGGTTTCGGCAAATTCTTCGCGGTACTCGACACCGAGCGAAACAGCGAGCGGATTATCCGCCATCGGCGATTTGATAGCGTTAACGGGACCCGACACCGAGCCTGCACTGATCTGCTGTGTGTAAATCTGATTCTCGAGTGCCGTAGCCGACGAGTAGCCTGCCATTCCCGGAGTGATCGAGCCGAAACCGCCGAAGAGATTGATGGGCACACAAGCGCTGCCACCGGTCCGACAGGCCGTGGTTGAGACCGCGTTAACAGCGTTTGCGATGTTCGCCACGTTGGTGTACCCGGCCGAGGTTTGATCGCGATCGGCTTGGCCGCGCTGGAACGACACGTCGTAATCCCAGCCACCCATAATCTCGCCACGCGCGCCGAGCTGGAACTGCCAGGTGGTGTTGTCATAGGTCGAGGACCGCTCGCCGAACTCGACTGTGCGGCGACGGTAAGAGATGTACAGGTCATCAGCGGCATCTACCAAACCGTTATTGTTTAGATCACGCCAGTTTGGGAAAGCGCCGCTTGTGTTCACCGTTTTAGCGGCAACACCCGCGTTCGCTGCGCTAATAATGGCGGCGCGCGCCTGTGCCGAGATGAACGGATTAGCGAGCGGCGTCCAGAACACGTTACCGAACACGCCCGATGGCGCGATCTGCTGGCGAACCGTTGTGTTGGTGAACGAGAGGCGTCCGTAGACCTCAGCATGTTCGTTAAACTCAACGTGACCGATGGCGGTACCGCCATAGCGAGTCTGGGGGGTCTGGTAGTAGTTGTACGGATTGAAGTTGAACACGCCGCAGTTCGAGCCGAGCGTCCCGTCCTCACGAAACTGCCCGAGGCCAGGGCCACCCGCGATCGCAACACGGGTCGGAAGCGTAGTACTGGAGCCGCCAGCGGCCACCGAGTTCGGGCCGCCGCAGCCTGCAACCGGGGGTGTCGGCGGTGTGCCGGCTAGGAAATTCGAAAGATTCGCGCCGTTGGCCGTGACGATGCCGAGCTGTCCGAGCGGACGAGCTCCGAATTGCACGCCCTCACGCTTTGCATAATTTAGGCCGATCACAATATTGCCGCGGCCATCGGCCATGTTCGTGCCGAGCAAAACGTCGGCGCTCTTGATCTTGCCGTCGCTCTCGCTAGTCTGCGAGAAGTCGGTGTTGATCGACACGCCTTCGAAGTCACGCTTGGTGATGAAGTTGATCGCACCCGATATGGCGTCGGAACCGTACACGGCAGAAGCACCGCCGGTGATGATATCGATACGCTCGATCATCGCGGTCGGAATGGTTTGGGTGTCGACTGCGCCCGCCGGGCTGTACGGCGTGAGGCGCTTGCCGTCGAGCATGATCAAGTTACGCTGCGCGCCGAGGCCACGCAGGCTGATCGTCGCGGCGCCGCCCGTGCCATTGTTCACGTTCTGACCGTCGGACGGCACAGTGATAGGCAGAATGCGGAAGATTTTTTCGATTTCCGGCTGCTGCAGCTGATCGATGTCAGCCGCGCTGACCGAGAGAATCGGGCTCGAAGAGGTCACGCCAGGCGCCGTAATGCGGGTACCCGTCACGACGACCTCGGAAAGCTCGTCCCGCGCGCCCTGTTGAGCCTGCGCAAGCGAAGCGGACACCGCAAACGGAATGGCCGCACCCAGTACCGCAATCCGTACTGCGTCGTTCACCGAGCAACGCTTGATCATTGAGAGAATCTCCTTGAGATGAAAAAGCCCTTCACAGCGGACCGGAACGCCACACTGCACCGTAATTTCTTTGCCACAAGATGCTTCAAATTAACGCACTGGAAGATAGCACAACCCGTAAAAAAGTTAAAAAAAATAGCGGCGTTTTGGTGTTGTAAAAAAACAAATACCGTCAACTTTCAGCGCTTGCGGACACTCAACGTGGGCCGAAGACGGGGTGGCTCACCCGATCGCCCTTGCGGATGCCCCGCCGGGCGCTTTCCCCGCCCCGAAGTTCGAGAACGGCGAGTACCGGGGTCGGCGGACCCACGGGCTCGAGCGAGAGCGGCGTGGTGTTGGCAAAGACCGCGACGATCTTGCCGCCAGCGTCGATGAACAGCATATCGAGCGGGATGTAGGTGTTTTTCATCCAGAACGAGGATACCCGCGACGACTCGTTCACGAACAACATGCCCTGATTCGCGGGCAGATCGCGCACGTACATCAGGCCCTGGCGCTGTCGATCCGGGGTGTCGGCGATCCAGATCTCGAACTCGTGGCGAGCGCCCTTGGCGGCAATTTCCAGCGAACTTTGTGGGTAGCTCGCGAGGTCCAGCACCTGCGCGTGCGATGGGCTGGCGAGTAAGCCGAGGGCTGCGGCCAGCAGTGCCAGCCACAGCCCGCCGAATCGCTGCTTGCCGGAGTTTTGCCCGATGTGTTCTCGCCCCATCATAGATGTGTATGTCATACAGTATTATTAGACATTCAGTATTAATTAGCGTGTTGATCTGTTCGGCGCTCTCCGAGTGCGTCTCCGAGCGCGTTGCGGCGAGCGCTACCAGCCTACTGCGTATTGGGTCGAGCGAGTAGACTCGGCAATGAAATCGGGCCACGCCACGGGACGCTCTCCGCGTGATTCGCAACAACCGGATTCGCAAGTATTTGAAGCAATGGTCGTGGGTGCTGCTCGCCGCCCTGCTATCGGGCTGCGCGGCCTTGGGTCCGCGCCTCGAGGCGCCCACGCTGGCGATCGCCAGCGTCGACATCATCAAAGGCGATTTGTTCGAGCAGCGCTTTCGCGCCCGCATGAAGGTGCAGAACCCCAATGATCGCGAGCTGCGCGTACGCGGCATCACCTACACCATCGAGCTTGGTGGCGAGGAGTTGGGTCGCGGCCTCTCGGGCAGCAGTTTCGTCGTGCCAGCGCGCGGCGCGGCCGAATTCGACATGCTGGTCACGGCTAATCTTGCCGGCACCTTATTGAAACTTGCGGAGCGAGCGCGCAAAGAGGGCTCGCGACCGAACGAGCTGGGCTATCGCTTGCGCGGCGAAGTGAAACTCGACAGTGGCCTGCTGCGCACCGTGCCCTTCGATCAAAAAGGCACGTTGCCGCTGCGGTGAGTGCCGTGCTGCATTGAACGCAGCGCATGGGGACTTCTTTGATGTTTCTTCGGCGGGTCATGCTGATCATCACCGTCATTTTGCTGATCGCTGGGTCGATCGCGGTTGGTTGGTACGCCGCTACTTGGCCGATGCAGGCAGGGGACCCGTGAGATAATCGGGAGATGTCAGCCGCCCGCAGTCCCATCGTCATCGTCAGTCTTCTGGTCGCTGTCGTCAGCAGCGGCTGGGCGATTTACGCCACTCGTCATGCTGGCAGCCCGCGAGGGGGTGGCATGGGCCCTCCTAGTGGCGCGCCGAGCCCGGGTGGAGCGCCAAGCGCTGCGGGGCCGGGGCGTCCTGGCGGTGCGCCTGAAATGCGCAGCGGACGTCCGGGCGGTGGTCCGCCGGGCGCCGGCATGCCGATCTCCGTGGTGTCGCGCAAGGTGTCGCTGCAACCCATCGCGCGCGAACTGCGCGCGCTCGGTACGGCGCGCGCCAACGAGGCGGTAGAGATCACCGCCAAAACCTCGAATATTGTGGCGGCCATTCGCTTCAGCGACGGCGGCGCGGTCGCCAAGGGCGCCGTGCTCGTCGAGCTCGACAGCGCGCAAGCGCGGGCTGATCTGGCCGCCGCGCAAGCGGCATTGACCGAGAGCAATAGCCAATATCAGCGCGCGATGGAGTTGCTGCCGACGCAATCTTTGTCGAAGTCGCAGTTCGATCAGATCGTGGCGGCTCGCGCGGCAAACGCGGCGCGAGTCGATGCCGCAAAGGCGCGCCTCGAAGATACCGTGATCCGCGCGCCGTTCAGCGGACGCGTGGGTTTGCGTCGCGTGAGCGTCGGCAGCTTGATCAGCCCGGGTACGGTCATCACCACGCTCGACGATGCCTCGGTCATCAAGATCGATTTCGCGATTCCCGAAAACAATTTGACTGCGCTGCGCGCGGGTCTACCGGTGACGGCGGGCTCGACGGCTTATCCGAGCCGCGTGTTTAAAGGCCGAGTGACGAGTCTCGACTCGCGTATCGATGCGACCAGCCGTTCGGTGCTGGTGCGCGCCGCGATTCCGAATGGCGATGGCGCGCTGAAGCCCGGTATGTTTCTCAATGTCGAATTGTTGCGCGACCAGCGCAACGGCATCGTCATCCCCGAAGAGTCGCTGGTACCCGAGCAAAACCGGCAATTCGTCTATGTGGTCGTGAATGGCAATGCGCAGAAGCGCGAAGTACGCACGGGATTGCGTCGGCCCGGCAGCGTCGAAATCATTGAAGGCCTCGCCCAGGGCGAGCGTATCGTGGTCGAGGGCACGGTCAAACTGCGCGAAGGCGGTCCGGTGCGCGATCTCGCAGCGCAGACATGAAGATCTCCGAGATCTCTATTCGGCGACCGGTCTTCGCGACCGTGATCTCGCTGATGCTGCTGATCCTCGGTCTGATGGCGGCCTTGCGGCTGCCGATTCGCGAATTGCCGGACGTGAATCGACCCGTCGTCGGCGTCTCGGTGTTTTATCGCGGCGCGAACGCGGCGGTGATCGAGTCGCGGGTGACGCAGGTGCTCGAGGATGAAATCTCCGGCATCGAGGGCGTCGAGAAGCTGACCTCATCCAGTCTCGACCAGTTCGCGCGCATCAATGTCGAGTTTTCTTTGGATCGCGATCTTGATGCGGCGGCGAACGATGTACGCGAACGGGTTTCGCGAGTGGCTGCGCGCTTGCCTGTAGAGGCCGATGCGCCACAGGTCACCAAAGTCGATGATGTGGCTGAGCCCATCATGTACATCAATTTCTCGAGCGTGGGACGCAACGCGCTCGAGCTCACCGAATACGTCGGTCGCTACGTCGTCGATCGACTCGCGGCGGTACCCGGCGTAGCTTCGATCCGCGCGAGTGGTGGTCGACGCTATGCCATGCGCGTGTGGCTCGATCGCGAGGCGCTCGCCGCTCGGCAGCTGACCGTCACCGACATCGAGACCGCGCTGCGTCGCGAAAACGTCGAGCTGCCGGCGGGGCGTGTCGAATCGACCGAGCGTGAATTCACGCTGCGTACGCGGACCTCGCTCGATAGCGAAGAGGACTTCCGCGGGCTGGTCATTGGACGCTCGGCCGATGGTTACCTCGTTCGCCTCGGTGAGGTGGCCGATGTGCGTCTTGCCGCTGAGGACGAACGCTCGCTCGGTCGCGCAAACGAGCTGCCCGGCGTCAGCGTGGGCGTGATCCCGACCTCCAAGGCAAACGTGCTCGAAGTGTCGCAGGCCGCCAAGAAACAGCTTGAAGCCATCAAAGAAACCCTGCCGGAGGATATCTCGGCTGATCTCAACATCGACTTCTCGGTGTTCATCTCCGAGTCGATGAAAAAAGTCGTCACGGTCATGCTCGAGACCTTGCTCATCGTACTGGTCGTGATCTTCGCCTTTCTGGGGACACTGCGCGCAACGCTGATCCCGACGGTGACCATCCCGGTGTCGATACTCGCTGCGGCTTTGGTGATGACGGCACTCGGCTACTCGATCAACACGCTGACGTTACTCGGGGCCGTGCTCGCAATCGGGCTCGTGGTCGACGATGCGATCGTGGTCCTCGAGAATATTGCGCGGCGTATCGAAGTGGGCGAGCCGCCACTGCTCGGTGCGGTGCGTGGCAGTCAGGAGATTTCTTTTGCGGTGATCGCCACGACGCTGGTGCTGATGGCCGTGTTCGTGCCGGTGTCGTACATGTCAGGCACGCTCGGACGATTGTTCGGTGAGTTTGGAGTGACGGTGGCCGCTGCCGTCGGATTTTCGGCCGTGGTCGCGCTCACCCTGACCCCGATGATGGCCTCCAAGCTGTTCGCCGGTGGCATTCACCGTGGCCGACTCGCGCAGTCTGTCGATCGAAGATTTCAGGTGCTCACCGAAGTCTACGAGGCGAGCCTGCGACGGGTCATGAGTACCAGCAGACCGCGAAAAATCGTGATCGGGGCAGCCGTGCTGTCTACCGTGGTAATCGCGCTGACGGTGTTCGGCAAGCCGGTGTCGTGGTTCAAGTTGCCACAGGAATTCGCACCCCTCGAAGATCGAGCCATGATGCCGGTCATGGTCAGTGCGCCCGAGGGTTCGAGTCTTGCGCATCTTGACCGGTATGTGCGACAGGTCGAAGCCGTGATGATGGACGAAGTTCGCGCCGGCAACGGACGGCGCGTCATCGTGCGTTCGGGTTCCTTCGGTGCGCAGGGCGATGTCAACAACGCGACGCTGTTTCTGCCGATGACGCTCTGGGACGAGCGCGAAGACAACTCGCAGCAAGTCGCGCAGCGGGTACGCACGCGTACGGCGGGCATCACCGGCGTCCGTGTCCTCGTCATGATGCCGCCCTCACTCGGCATGCGCGGGGGTGGTCGCCCCTTGCAGGTTGTTTTGGGGGGTGGTGATTACGGTGAGCTCGCCAGCTGGCGCGACCAAGTCATTGCGCGCATTCAGCGCGAGAACCCGCGCATCATCGGGCTAGATTCCGATTACCAGGAGCGCAAGCCGCAGCTGCAGGTGCGGATCGATCGTAACCGCGCTGCCGATCTCGGGGTTTCTTTGCAAGATGTGGGGCGTACCCTCGAGTCGATGCTGGGGTCGCGCGTGGTGACCAATTTTTTACGCGCCGGGGAGGAGTACAACGTCATCCTGCAGGCGCGTGAGGAAGATCGGGCGACCGTCGATGATCTCGGCAATCTCTACGTGCGTTCGAGTCGCAGCGGCGAGATGGTGCCACTCGCAGCGCTCGTGACGGTGGAGGAATCTGCGGGGCCGAGTTCGCTACGGCGCTTCGATCGGTTGCGTGCAATTACCTTGAGCGCGAACCTTGCGCCGGGTTATGCGCTCGGTGACGCCCTCGATTATGTCGAGCAGGTGATCCGCGAAGAAATCCCCTCCGGTGTGCAAGTGAGCTTCGATGGGGAATCGCGGGAGTTCAAGCAGGCCGGCGGCGGCATCTGGATCACCTTCGCGTTTGCCTTGTTGATCGTCTATCTGGTGCTGGCCGCGCAGTTCGAAAGTTTCGTGCATCCGCTGATTATTTTGGCTACGGTACCGCTGGCGATCACGGGGGCCTTGTTCGGCTTGTGGTTGTTCAATTCGTCGATCAACGTCTTCAGTCAGATCGGCGGCATCATGCTGGTCGGCATCGCCTGCAAAAATGGCATCCTGATCGTCGAGTTCGCGAATCAGTTGCGTGATCGCGGTATCGAGTTCGTCGAGGCGGTGATCGAGGCGGCCTCGATACGTCTGCGGCCGGTGCTCATGACCAGTCTGTGCACGGCTTTCGGTGCGGTGCCGCTCATGACGGCGACCGGTGCCGGAGCAGAGAGTCGCCAGTCGATCGGCGCCGCAGTATTCTTTGGGACCGTTTTGTCGCTGGCACTCACGCTTTATGTGGTGCCGGCGCTTTACGCCCTGATCGCGCGCAACACCAAATCGCCCCATCACGTCAGTGATCTGCTGGATCGTTTGTCGGGTGCAAGCAATGTATCTGCTGATCGGCAGTCGACCTGAAATCGCAATCGAACAAACCATCCAAAGGAGAACAACATGTCTACGGCACTCTGGATTCTTTTGGTCACGATGCTCATGCCCATCATTTGCGGCGGAATTTCGAAAGCGGGCGGCGGTGACGATCGCTACGACAATGCCAATCCGCGCGATTGGCTGGCGCGACGCACCGGATATCGGGCGCGAGCCAATGCGGCGCAAGCCAATTCATGGGAGGCGCTCGTCACCTATACCGCGGCGCTGGTGGCGGCCTACGTGGGCAACGTGAACGCCGAGAGTTTGGCGCTGATTGTCAGTATCTTTTTGGCTGCGCGCATTGCTTACCTTGCCTGCTATCTCGCCAACCTCGCGACGCTGCGCTCGCTCACCTGGGTGGTGGGTTTCGGCAGCTGCATCTGTCTGATCGTGATGGGGGCGCAACGCGTCGCCTGATGGATGCCCGTTGATGGACATGGAAGTCAAGCGGACGTCGAACACGTTTCTCAAGCTGCAGGCGCATTTGCGTGGGCTGGTCGGCAAGGCGATCGAGGATTACGCCATGATCGCCGAGGGCGACAAAGTCATGGTGTGCCTGTCTGGCGGCAAAGATTCGTACACGCTGCTCGACATTCTCATGTCGCTGCAGCGCAGTGCGCCGGTGCGTTTCGAAATCGTCGCCGTGAATCTCGACCAAAAGCAGCCGGGCTTTCCCGAGCACGTGTTGCCGGAATATTTGACCGAGATCGGTGTGCCGTTTCAGGTGATCGAGCAAGACACTTATTCCGTCGTCAAGCGCGTGATCCCGGAAGGCAAGACGATGTGCGGACTCTGTTCCCGCATGCGGCGCGGTGCGCTCTATCGCTGGGCCGCGGAGAACGGCATCACGAAGGTGGCGCTCGGGCACCACCGCGACGATATCGTCGAGACGCTGTTTCTCAACATGTTCTTCGGTGGGCGCCTGAAAGCCATGCCGCCCAAGCTGCGCTCCGAAGACGGTCGGCATATCGTGATTCGTCCGCTCGCGTACGTGCCGGAGCGCGATATCGAGCGCTACGCGTGCGCCCGCGGTTTTCCCGTCATTCCCTGCAAGCTTTGCGGCTCGCAGGAGAATGCCCAGCGGCGCCTGATCAAAAAAATGCTGCAGGATTGGGAAAAGGACTACCCCGGGCGGACCGAATCCATTTTCTCTGCGATCCGTAGTGTCGAAGCAGGGCACCTCGCGGATCCTGCGCTGTTCGATTTCGCTGCACTCGCGGCCGGGCACCATGACGCCGGATGACGGTGTCGGCGCCTTTGATCACGCGGCGCTCGCCACGGTCGCCCGTCTGCGCAGCCGCTTCCGCGGCGCGTTGCTCGGGCTCGCACTCGGCGATGCTCTGGCGGCCCCCGCGCAGTACGCACGGGCGGGAAGTTTTCCGCCAGTCCGCGATTTGCTCGGTGGTGGGCCCTATGATTTGCCGGTCGGCGCTTGGACCGACGATACCGCGCTCGCGCTCTTGCTCGTCCGCAGTTTGCTGAGTTCGCAGGGTTGTAATGCGAACGATCAACTGGAGGGGTACCGACGCTGGCAGCGACGTGGCGAGGGCTCAGCGACGGGTGAGTGTCTCGGTATCACTGCCAGCGTGAGTCGGGCGCTCGTCGACGGTCGGCCTGCCAAGGATTTGAGCGATGGAGCGGATGCGTTGGTGCGCGTGGCACCGCTCGCGATGTGGCACTACTCCGCAGTCGACGCGTTGTTCGATGATTTGCCGGTCATGGTCGGGGTCACGAGTCATGCGCCCGAGACGCTTGCCGCCACGCGTGAATTTGCCACGCTCATGCATCGTGCCTTGCGTGGCTTGCTGCCGGCGATCGGCTCCGCGATCACCCCCGCATCGATTGGCCCGACGGCCGCCGAGCGGGCACTGATCACCGCGCGCGACGCCGTCGCAGGTGCGCAAAACTGGAAGGATGCGGTGCTGGCGGCCATCAATGCCGGCGGCGATGCCGACGTGCACGGCGCCGCGGCGGGCCAACTGGCCGGTGCGTTGTTTGGCATCGAGTCTATTCCTGCGCGGTGGTTGGCGACCCTGCACCAGCGGGAGCAGATCGAGTCTTTGGCCGACGCACTGCTCACCGAGGTGCTGGTGAGGCTGGACGACAGCACTTAAATCCGCAGAGCTGCCATGAGACGTCGCAAATCACCGCAGTGGGCGCGCTACTCCGACGCCGAGCTGCTGCGATTGCGGTTTCGCGATTTGCATCTTGGACTACCGCGGCGCGCGGCGCTGCAGCGGGCCATTCGGCGACTGCGTGACGAGCTCGCGGCGCGCGATATTTTGCTCGAACCGCATTTCTGGTTTTCGGACGAGTGGTTTTCGCCCGATGGCATCCCCGGCATTGCGATCCCTTTTTATTTGGCGCACCCGCGACTGGAGCGGCTCGAGCGCCGCATGTCACGCAGCGTCGAGGGCGGCAATGCGAACGGTCTGCTGCAAATATTGCGGCACGAAGCCGGGCATGTCGTCGATACGGCCTTTCGCTTGCATCGGCGAAAACTTTGGCGGCAGTACTTCGGGTCACCTACAGAAAAATATCCGGCGCAGTACGCTGCCGATCCGTCGAGCCGCGCCTACGTCTCGCATCTGGATGGTTGGTATGCGCAAGCGCATCCCGCGGAAGACTTCGCCGAAACTTTTGCGGTTTGGTTGTCGCCGCGCTCGGCCTGGCGACGTCGCTATGCGGGTACGCCGGCGCTGACCAAGCTCGAGGCAATGGATAGCTTGATGCGCGAGATCCGCGGATGCCGGCCGGCAATTCGCTCTGCAGACCGGATCGAACCCGTTGCGACCAACGAGCTCACCCTGCGCGAACATTATCGGCGTGGACTATTGCGGCGCATGAGTTGCGATTTTTCGATGATCGATGCTGCGCTACGGACCGGGTTTGCGCCCTTGCGACGCCACAGTCGTCGACCGACGCGATATCTTCGCGCCGATACCTGTCTGCGACAGGCGCGCGATCGGCTCGTGCGCCACGCGATGGCGCAGACCGCCATCGACGAGTATGGTGCGCGACAGTTGTTGCAGTTGGCGATCGAGCGCTGTCGGGAGCGCAGGTTGTGGATGCGGGGTGCAGCACGTATCCGTCAAAGAAACGCTGAAGCGACGATCCGGCGTCTGGCGCGTGCCGGGCTTCGCGGGGAGAGAGTGCGATTCACGCTATGAAGTCACGCAAGTCATGAAGCCGCTGAAAGTTTTGGTGGTCGTCCACGAGACCTTGGTACCGCCTGACAGTGTTGCCGGGCTTACCGATCAGCAGGTCGACGAATGGCGTACCGAGTACGACGTCATCCGCACGCTACGCCTGGTCGGACACGAGGTGCGTGTGTTGGGTGTGCTCGACAGTCTGACTGGTTTGCGCACCGCGATCACCGACTGGAGGCCCGATATCGTTTTTAATCTGCTCGAAGAATTCAACGGTATCGTCACTTACGACCAGCATGTCGTCGCTTTCCTCGAGTTGATGGAGCAGCCCTACACGGGCTGCAATCCGCGCGGCCTCTTGCTATCGCGCGACAAGCCACTCTCGAAGCAATTACTCGCCTGGCATCGCATTCCGACGCCGCACTTCGCGTTGTTGACCAGGGGCCGAAAATTTCGTGCGCCAAGACACATACGCTATCCGCTGTTCGTCAAATCGGCCACCGAAGACGCTTCGCTCGGGATCTCGCAAGCGTCGGTAGGCGAGAATCCGCAGCAGTTGCAGGATCGCGTCGCCTTCATACATGAACAGGTAGGCACCGACGCGCTGGTCGAAGAGTACATCGCGGGTCGCGAGGTCTACGTTGGCGTGATCGGCAACGAGCGGCTCACTCGATTACCCGTTTGGGAATTACAGTTCGGCACCATGGGTGATAATCAAGCGACCATTGCCACGCGCAAAGTGAAATGGGATCGCAAATATCAGGCGCGGCACGGTATCACCCGCGCGGCCGCACAAGATCTGTCACCGGCGGTCGTCGCCAAACTCGATCGGATGGCACGGCGCATTTACAACGCGCTTGGCCTCTCTGGCTATGCGCGCATGGATTTTCGTGTACGCGACGATGGCGCGGTCTTCGTGCTCGAGGCAAACGCCAATCCCTGTCTCGCAGAGGCCGAAGATTTCTCGCAGTCGGCGCTCAGCGCCGGGATCGGTTATCAGGATTTGCTCAACCGCATCATCACACTCGGCCTTGCTTACAAGGCCGAGTGGCGCGCGGGTTATAGCTAGCCGCCGCGCGGCAAGGCGCCTATTTGAGGTGCTTCTGCAACCAGCCGAGTACTTCCTCATGCCATTGCAAATTGTTGGCGGGCTTCAGAATCCAGTGGTTCTCGTCCGGGAAGAACACCAGCCGACTCTCGACCCCCTGCCGCTGCAGCGCCGTGAAAGTCGCAAGGCCCTGCGAGTAGGGCACGCGATAGTCGAGT
>VGUP01000054.1 GCA_016874175.1 Gammaproteobacteria bacterium
GGTCTCGATGATATCGGCGCCGGCTTCAAAGTAAGCCCGGTGGATCTCGGCGACGATGTCCGGACGCGTCAGCGTCAGCAAATCATTATTGCCGCACACGTCGCGACGATAGTCGCAGAAACGCTCGCCGCGGTAACCCGCCTCGTCGAGTCGATACCGTTGGATCATAGTGCCCATGGCACCGTCGATGAGCAGAATGCGTTGCTCGACGAGCTCACGCAGTCGGCGCAGGCGTTGCTCGCGCGCCGTCACGTCGACCGGCGTCATGACATAGGGTGCAGCCGCCGCGTGCAGACCCTGACCATCGAGGGCCAGAGCGGGGTGCGCAAGCTGCGGCAGGTGACTCGGGCAGCAGCTCACGCCGCTTCTCTGCCCTGCGGACGCATGCCGAGCGCATGGCAAATGGCGTAGGTCAGCTCGGCACGGTTCAAAGTGTAAAAGTGGAATTCATTGACGCCGTGTTCGCGCAGTCGCGACACCTGCTCGATCGCCACGTTGGCCGCGATCAGACGACGGGTCTCGGGGTCGTTGTCGAGCCCGGCAAAGCGCTCGGCCAGCCACTGCGGGATCTTTGCGCCGCAACGGGCGGCAAAGCGCGTGACCTGCGGGAAACGGGTGATGGGCAAGATGCCAGGCACGATGCTGATGCCGATACCGACGGCTGCACAGCGATCGCGAAAACGCAGATAGTCGTCATTGTCAAAGAAAAACTGCGTGATCGCGCGGTTGGCGCCGGCGTCGATCTTGCGGCGCAGGTTGCCGAGATCCGCCTCAGGTGAGGCCGCCTCGGGGTGCGTCTCGGGATAGGCCGCCACCGAGATATCGAAGTCGGCAACACTGCGCAGGCCGGCAACGAGATCAGCGCCGTAAGCGAAACCGCCGGGGTGCGGCGTGTAAGTGTCGCTGCCCTGCGGTGCATCGCCCCGCAAAGCGACGATATGCCGCACGCCTTCGTCCCAATAACGCCGCGCAATCTCCAACACTTCTGCACGCGAGGCACCAACGCAGGTCAGATGCGGCGCACCAACGAGCTCGGTGTCCGTTTGAATGCGTTTGACGAGCGCGTGCGTGCGATCCCGCGTGGATCCGTCGGCACCGTAGGTGACCGAGGCGAAGCGTGGGGCGAGCGGCGCGAGGCGCTGCACCGACTGCCACAGCGTGGCGTCCATTGCGGGATCGCTCGCCGGAAAGAATTCGAACGAGACGCTGATCGGTGGGTTGGTCATGGGGACCCCAGCAGCAAATTCGTTTCGCTTCGAGCGTGCTCGGGGGCGGCAGACTTGCGCGCGCTGCGCACTCGGCCTCGTGCGAGGAGCACGTGACGCCCTTCGGCCTCGACGGGCGCCAAAGTCAGACAGTCAATGTCGTGCTCGGCCAGCAACGCGCGCAGTCGTAGCGGTGGCGCGCTCTGCCCTTCGAGCAAGTCGTAGGGCACCACGAGCCACAACACGCCACCATCGGCGAACTGCGCGCGCGAGCGCTGTAAAAGCGAGTCCAATTGCTCGAGATCGCGCAACTCGTCGGCGAGTGGCGCCTCAAAGATCACATCGAAGATCCCGCTGGCACGCAGCTCCGCGCTGGTCTGCACTTCGGCATCGAAGTTCTCGGTCTCGAGCCAGGACTGCAGCACGGTCTTTTCGGGCTTGGAGGCGGCGCGCAGCGTGATTTCTTGTGCGCCTGCGCCGTCAGCCGCGGCATCGTTATTGAGCGCAACTTCGTTTTTGAGCACCAACTCGAGCACTTCGCGGTGCTGACTGCGCAGCAGCAGGCGCGCCCCGTCGAGGTCGCGCTCGAACTCTGCACCGAGGGCCATCCGCAAATTGCGACCAAAGCGACTGGTGATAACCCAATCCGCCGCCGAGCCGCGCAGTGCAGCGCGTGCGCCGGCCTCGATGGCGTGCAGCCGCGCGCGCGCCTCGCGCAACGCCGCGTCGTCTGCCGCGAGTCGCGACAGCAGCAGGCCCAACAAATCGGCGGCAAATCCGCTCTCGCCCGTCGGCTGGTATTCGACGCGCTGACCGCGACGCACGCGGCGCAGCAACCCCACCTGCGCCAAAGCTTTGAGATGCCGCGAAACATTCGGCTCGCTGTCCGAGGTTGCGGCCGCGAGCTCGGACACGCTGGTCGCTCGATCCGCACAGAGCCGCAGCAGGCGAACCCGCGCCGGATCTGCTACCGCCCGCATCGTGCGGGCGACCAGCTCAGAATCCGCTTTAGTTTCGTAATTACTCAACATTGTATAAACTATAGCCTCTAGACTAATAATATTGCAAAAGTTACATTTGTAATAGTTTCTTTTGTAACTTTATAAATATCCATGAAGGCCCTAGCCGAATCGCTTGCCAACGCCAATCCGATGGGGCTCGACGGCTTCGAATTCGTCGAATTTGCCTCCCCCGAGAGCGAGCTTCTGGACCGCGAACTGCGGCGGCTCGGCTTCGAGCCCGCCGCCCAGCACCGCTCCAAGGACGTCACGCTCTACCGCCAAGGCGGCATCAATTTCATCGTCAATCGCGAGCGCCGTAGCCAGGCGGGCTTCTTCGCCGAAGAGCACGGCCCCGGCGCGTGTGCGATTGCGTTTCGGGTGCGCAACGCCCCGCGCGCCTACGCGCGGGCGCTGGAGCTCGGCGCGCAGCCGATCGATATGCCGACCGGGCCGATGGAACTACGCTTGCCGGCCATCCGCGGCATCGGCGGTTCCGCGATCTATCTAATCGACCGCTATGGCGACGGCACCAGCATCTACGACATCGATTTCGAGTGGCTCGCTGACGCGCCACGCCACCCCGCGGGCGTTGGTCTGACGCACATCGACCATCTCACCCACAACGTTTATCGCGGCCGCATGGCGCATTGGGCGAGCTTCTACGAGCGCTTGTTCAACTTCCGCGAGATTCGCCATTTCGATATCCACGGCAAGCATACCGGCTTGCAATCACGCGCGATGACCGCGCCCGACGACAAAATCCGTATCCCGCTCAACGAGGAAGGCGGTCAAGGCGGCGGACAAATCGATGAATACTTGCTGCGCTTCAATGGCGAGGGTACCCAGCACATCGCGCTCGCCAGCGCCAATCTTTGCCAGACGGTCGACGCGCTACGCGCGCGCGGCGTGCCGCTGATGACGGCGCCGCCTGCCACCTACTATGAAATGCTCGAGGAGCGCCTGCCGGGCCACGGCCAACCGACGAGCGAACTGCAGCGGCGCGGCATCCTGCTTGATGGCAGCACGCGCGGCGAACGCCGCCTGCTGCTGCAGATCTTTTCGGAATGCCTGCTCGGCCCGGTCTTCTTCGAGTTCATCGAGCGGGCAGGGGATGAAGGCTTCGGCGAAGGCAATTTTAAAGCCCTGTTCGAGTCGTTAGAGCGCGATCAGCTGCGGCGCGGAGCGCTCAAGGCATGAGTCTCATCAAAAAAATCCATCACGTTGCCTACCGCTGTCGTGATGCCCGCGAGACCGTGGAGTTTTATCGCGACGTGCTCGGCATGCAGTTCACCTGCGCCTTCGCCGAGGACCGCGTGCCCTCGACCCACGAGCCCGACCCGTACATGCACGTCTTCCTCGATGCAGGCATGGGCAACGTGCTCGCTTTCTTCGAACTGCCAACCAAAGAACCCATGGGGCGGGATCCGCACACCCCGCCCTGGGTACAGCACATCGCCTTCGAGGTCGCTGATCTCGACACCCTCGAGAGCACGCGCCAGCGGCTCGTGCAGCGTGGCCTCGAGGTGGTGGGCCCCACCGACCACGGCCTGTTCAAATCCATCTATTTCTTTGACCCGAACGGTCACCGACTCGAGCTCACGGTCGATACGGCCACGCCAGAGATGGCACGTCGCGCTCGCGAGGTCGCCCCGGCCATGCTCGAGGAGTGGGACCGAACCAAGCGCGCTCCGCGCCACGCGGCTTGGCTACATGCCGCCGAGTTCACCGCGGTCGACTCGGCGGTGCAGTTATGAAACTTGCCTCTTTGCGGGGTACGGAGCGCGATGGTCGTCTCGTCGTAGTGTCGCGTGATCTGCAACGGATGCTGCCCGCGGAACACATCGTGGCCACTTTACAGGCGGCACTCGATGATTGGTCACGGCACGAACCCGCATTGCGCGCACTCGCCATGAAACTCGAAGCCGGCGATGGTGCGCCCTTTGATCAACAGCAGTGTCTATCGCCGCTGCCACGCGCCTATCAGTGGGCCGACGGCTCGGCCTATGTGAATCACGTCGAACTCGTACGCAAGGCGCGCAATGCCGAACTTCCCGCCTCGTTCTGGACCGACCCCTTGATGTATCAAGGCGGTTCCGACACCTTTTTGGCGCCGACCGAAGAAATCCCGCTTGCCGATGAATCCTGGGGTCTCGACTTTGAAGCGGAAGTCGCGGTGATCACGGGCGATGTCGCCGTCGGTACCGCACCTGCCGATGCGGGCCGCAGCATTCGGCTATTGCTGCTGGTGAATGATGTATCGTTGCGCAATCTCATTCCGAACGAGCTCGCCAAAGGTTTCGGATTTTTTCAGTCCAAACCCTCGAGTGCGTTTTCACCGATCGCTGTCACCCCGGATGAACTCGGCGAGGCCTGGGACTGCGGACGGCTACATCGCCCGCTGGAGGTCGATTACAACGGTCGTGCATTTGGTCGCGCCAATGCTGGCATCGACATGACCTTCGATTTTCCAACTTTGATTGCCCACGCCGCCAAGACTCGCGCCCTCTGCGCCGGTAGCATCATTGGCTCTGGAACCGTATCGAATCGCGATGCCGAGGGCGGCCCCGGCAAACCGGTCATCGACGGTGGCATCGGTTATTCCTGCATCGCCGAGCAACGCACCATCGAAACGCTGCGCTCGGGCTCGCCGCAGACGCCTTTCATGAAAGCTGGCGATCACGTCCTCATCCAAATGCACGATGCGCGCGGTCGCTCGATATTTGGCGCGATCGATCAACGCGTGAAAGCTCGCGCATGAGCAATTCGTCGCCGCTCGAACTCGATCGCTTTCTGCCCTATCGACTGTCGATCCTCAGTAATCTCGTCAGCTCAGCCATCGCCGAACGCTACTCCGCGCGCTTCGGCATCAGTATCCCCGAGTGGCGGGTAATGGCCGTGCTCGCGATGACGCCTGATCTCTCTGCCGCTCAAGTCGCCGAGCGCACCGCCATGGACAAAGTGGCCGTCTCGCGCGCGGTGTCATCACTCCTGGCAAAAAATCGTCTCGCAAGAAAAATGGCGCCCGGCGATCGGCGCCGATCAATGCTGCAACTATCGGCAGAGGGCGCACGGATCTATGCCGAGGTCGCACCGCTCGCGCTCGCTCTTGAAGGCTCGCTTATCGACGTACTCGATGAGCGTGACCGAACGGCTCTCGATCGAATTTTAAACACCCTGCTCGAGCGTGCGCGCACGCTTGGCGAATGCCTGAAGACGCTTTAAGCGAAAGGAATTTCTGGAATGGGAACTGCTCAAGCCACCCGCATACCCCGAAGGCGGATCACCCTGATCGACGGCATTGTGCGCGCTGCGCGTGCGCTGCGCGGCGCGCCCCCTGCTGCGCTGTTGCGGGATTACTTCCGCGGCGTCGGCGAAGAAGATCTCGCCGCCCACTCGCCGCGAGCTCTGGCCTTGCTCGCGAGCAAGCACTACGAGGTCGCCCAACGACGGCGCTCGGGCGAGACCCTGGTGCAGGCATTTTCGCCGGAAGCCGGCGATCCGACGGACGACCGCTACAGTTTCGTGCTGGTGGTCACCGATGATCGACCGTTTCTCGTCGACTCCCTGAGTCTTGCATTCAGCAGCGCGAGCATCGGCGTGCAGATGCTGATCCATCCGGTCCTCGATACGCGCCGACGGCGCGATGGCCGACTGCTGTCCGCCGCCCACGCCAGCGGTCCGAGCCAATTCACTCGCGAGTCCTGGCAGCTCTATGAAATCGATCGTCAGTCCGATGAACGTCGGCTCGAGGCCATCGGCATGCGACTGCGCAGCGCCCTGGATGACGCTCGTGCCACCGTCGAGGACTGGCGACCGATGCGGCAGAAACTGTTGGACGTCGTCGCCGATCTGAGTGTCGATACGCACTCCGCCCGCGCGCCGGGGCGTCGCGAAGCCATCGCGCTATTGCAGTGGGTCGAAGCCGCACATTTTGTGTTCATCGGCTATCGCTACCATGCACTGCAGCGCGGACGGACAAGCGACCAACTGTTACCGCGCGCCCGCAGCGGCTTGGGCATTCTGCGCTCGAGACATGATGCAGCGGCGGCCAAGACCTTGGGCGGCACCCTGCGCACCGCGATGCGGTCGAGCAGTCCCCTGCTCATCACCAAATCGGCCCTACGCTCGACCGTACATCGCGGCGGACAGCTCGATCATCTGGCTATCAAAGATTTCGATACGCGCGGACGCGTGTGCGGCGAACATCGATTCCTCGGTCTTTGGACCTCGACCGCTTATTTTGCCTCCCCGGGCGAGATCCCGGTCGTACGCCGCAAGGTAGCCGAGGTCATTGACCGCTTCGGACTCGATCCGCAGAGCCACGACGGCAAGGCCGTGCTTGCAGTGCTCGAAACCTGGCCGCGGGATGAACTCTTTCAGGCAAGCGTCGATGAACTCGTGACCTTCATTCGCGGCGCCGTCAATCTGTACGAACGACGCACGACACGACTACTGATGCGCTACGACGCACTCGGTCGATTCTGGTCGTGCATGGCCTTCGTCCCTCGCGACCGTTACACCACGGAAGTCAGACTCGCCATCGAAGATTTGCTGCGCGCGCGCTGCGGCGGGGACGAGGTCGAGTCGCAGGTACAGATCGCGGTGTCGAATCATGCGCGTCTGCACGTCATGGTGCGGGGCAAGGCGCTGCCGACCCAACTGCAGGTCGAGGCGATCGAGTCCGCGGTGGTCGCGGCAATTGCCACCTGGACTGATCGTCTGCGCGCGGCACTGCTCGATACCCTGCCGCCGACACGCGCTGTGGCGCTTTTCGAGCGCCACGTCGCGCGCTTTCCGCCTGCCTATCAGAGCGAAGTCGATCCGCACACGGCGATCGACGATCTCGAGGCCCTCGAAGCCCTGGCGGCTGAACCGAGCCTCTTGCATCTGCGCCTGCATCGACCGGTCACCGCTGCGGCCAATATCGTGCACCTGCGAGTGACCCGCCATGCCGCCGCCGTTCCGATCGCAGAATTACTGCCCGTGCTCGAAAACTTTGGGCTACGCATGCTCGCCGAGCGTCCGTGGCTACTCGGCGCCCTCGCCGGTGCCGAGCCAGTATCCCTGCAAGACTTTGCGCTCGAGCTGCGAACCGGGACAACGCTCGATCTTGTCAAGGATGGCGAACGGCTGCTCGCCGCGCTGCGCCTCGTGCGCAGCGGCGAACTCGACAATGACGGTTTCAATCGACTGGTGCTGCAGGCGAGTCTGCCCGCCCATGAGGTCAACATATTGCGCGCCTGCTGCCGGTATCTTTTGCAGAGCGGCGTGGCCTTAAGCCAAAGCTATATGGAGCGAACGCTCTCGGCACACCCGATGATCGCCGCTGATCTGCACGCGTTGTTCGCCGAGCGCCTCGACCCGCAGCAAGGTCGCGTTACCAACAGCAAGCGACTGCTCGAGCGGCTCAGCTGCCGCCTCGATGCGATCGCGAGCGCCGACGAAGATCGCATCCTGCGAGCCTTCTTGGCGCTGATTCTCGCGATCGAACGCACCAATCATTACCAGCGTGATGCCGCGGGGCGACGTCGTCCCGTGCTTGCCTTCAAACTGAATCCGCAGCAAATCCCCAATCTGCCGTTACCGCGACCCAAGCACGAAATCTATGTGTTTGGTGCGCAAGTGGAAGGCGTGCATCTGCGGATGGGCGATGTCGCCCGCGGCGGCCTGCGTTGGTCGGATCGTCGCGAAGATTTCCGTACCGAGGTGTTGGACCTCATGAAGGCGCAGAACGTCAAAAATACTTTGATCGTTCCCGAAGGTGCCAAAGGCGGGTTCGTGCCACGACAACTCCCGGTGGGCGGAACTCGGGAAGCGATCCAAGCCGAGGGAGTTGCTGCCTATCGCGGGTATATCAACGCCCTGCTCGATGTGACCGACAATATTATCGCCGGGCGTATTGTTGCGCCCACCGGCGTGCGTCGCCGTGATGGCGACGATCCCTACCTCGTGGTCGCTGCCGACAAGGGCACTGCCACCTTCTCCGACACCGCCAATTCGATCGCCGTAGCCCGCGGATTTTGGCTGGGCGATGCCTTTGCCTCCGGCGGCTCGGCCGGCTATGACCACAAAAAAATGGGCATCACGGCGCGCGGCGCCTGGGAATGCGTCAAGCGACACTTTCGCGAACTCGACGTTGATATCCAGCGACAGGAATTCACGGTCGCCGGGGTCGGCGACATGTCGGGTGACGTATTCGGCAACGGCATGCTGCTCTCGCCTAAAATCAAACTGGTTGCCGCGTTCAATCACGCCCTTATCTTCATCGATCCGAGCCCCGATGCGGCGAAATCTTTGGCGGAGCGGCAGCGTTTGTTTGCGCTGCCGCGCTCGGGCTGGAACGATTACGATCCGAAACTGATTTCGCGTGGCGGCGGCGTATTCGAGCGCAGCGCAAAAAGCATTCGACTTTCGAACGAAATGCGCACGCTACTCGATCTCGAGGTCGACTCTTTGCCGCCAGCCGAGCTGATCCGCGCGATCCTGCGCATGCCGGTCGATCTGCTCTGGAACGGCGGTATTGGCACGTATGTGAAAGCCTCGTTCGAACCGCAGTCGGCGGCCGGTGATCGTGGTAACGACACGCTGCGAGTGGACGGACGGGAATTGCGCGCCCGCGTCGTCGGTGAAGGCGGTAACCTCGGCTGCACGCAACTGGGCCGCGTCGAGTACGCACTCGCGGGCGGGCGAATCAATGCCGATTTCATCGACAACTCGGCCGGCGTCAATACCTCTGACGTTGAGGTCAACCTCAAAATTCTCACCAACGGCATCGAAGCCCGCGGCGGCCTGCGCCGCGCCGATCGCAACCGACTACTCGCCAGACTGACCGACGAAGTTGCCGCGCTGGTGCTTCGCAACAACTATTTGCAGAGCCAGGCGCTGTCGACCCTCGAGTTGCAAAGTGCCGAGCGACTACCGGAGTTGCGCGGCGTGATTCGCGATCTCGAGCGCAGCGGCGAACTCGATCGCAAAGTCGAGTTTCTGCCTGACGAGGAAACCTTGAGCGCCCGGCGTAAGCAGGGCCTGGGACTGACTCGTCCTGAACTTGCAGTGGTGCTCGCCTACTCGAAGATTTCGCTCAATCGGCAATTGCTCGACTCCGATCTTCCCGAGGATCGTTACTTCGCCGCCGAACTTGCGCGCTACTTCCCATCAGCGGTACGCCGTCGCTTCGCGCGCGAGATAGGGCGTCACAAGCTGCAACGCGAAATCATCACCACCGCGGTCACCAATAGCCTGATCAATCGCATGGGCCCGAGTTTCGTGCTGCGCGCCCACGCCGAATCCGGTGCGAGCGCTGCCGATGTCGCGCGGGCCTACAGCATCACCCGAGAAATATTGGGCATGCGTGAAATTTGGGGACGTCTCGAGGTGCTCGACAACAGTGTTGCGAGCCGCTCGCAGTACATTGCCTATGCGGATACAGCGCGACTGCTGCGTCATGTCACGATGTGGTTATTGCGCCATCGACGACAGACACTCGATGTCGCGGCGACTGTCAAAATTTTCAGCGCGCCAATGCAGCAACTGCGCGACGCCTTGCCGGGCGTACTCGCGGGCAGCCCCGCCGAACGTCACCGCAAAGCCTTGGCCGAGTACACCGCCGCCAGCCTGCCCCCCGTGCTCGCCGCCGCACTCGCAGACCTGCGCGTACTCGACAATGCACTCGATATTCTCGACTGCGCCGCTCAGGCGAAGCGGCAGGTTCGCGAGACCGCTGCGGACTGGTTCCGCACCCTCGCCACGCTGCGGCTGGATTGGCTCGAAGATCGCATCACGGGACTCGCGGTCGACTCCAGCCTGCAGGTCACAGCACGCATCGGACTACGCGAGACCGGTCGCGGCTTTGAGCGACGCATCGTCGATCGGGTCATTGCCGAAGGCGGTATCGAGCGCTGGCGCGCCGCGCGCGCCAAGGCGCTTGCCCATTGGGAACGCACGGTGGCCGAGATCGCCGCCCAAGAAAGTGCCGACTTTGCCTCGCTGTCGGTGTGTCTCGATGCGCTGCGGCCGTTGGCAGACTGAGCCCGGAGGGGCTCAGCGCCAACGGCCACGATTCAGCAGCTGCGAACGCGCTACGCGGTCGGCGTTATTTTGAATCGGCGGCTTGCTCGGCAAGCTTGCGTCGCGAGAGCTCCGCTTTTTGGTGCATGGGCGTGCGCGCCGCGAGCCAGGCGGCAAGCGTCACGCCCACCGCAATCGCAATGAGTTCGATCGCGTGCTTGTCAGGGTATTCCCAAAACTCGGTGAAGAGCTTCCACCGACCTCCGAGTTCGACCGCGTTCCAGGCGACGATGGCCGTCGGAATGCCATAGCGGATGGCTGTGGTGACCTTCCAAAAAAGCATCAGACGACGGAACAGATACACCGCCCAGATAAGGTTCAGCCCGAACACCACATAGGCGGCCGGATGACGATCACCAAAGAAACGCTCGTCATAGAGGAACAACAGGAACAAGTAGAAGAACCAGATCACATAGATGGTTTCGAGGGCGGTGATCCCGGCGAAATTGCGCTCGTGCGCCGGATTCGGTTTACCGGTCTTGAGGCCGAGGTGACGCTGGAACCAGACGAAGAAGTTGCACTTCGTTTCCTTGTTCAACAAGAAGTAGACGAGGGTCGCGCCCATCACGCCGACCGAAGACATCATCACGAGATACTCGCCTTTGGTGGCGATGGAGCCCGGACTGTTCTTATCCATCAGATCGGGAACACCGAGTACCTGCGCCGACCAGACGAACGCAAACTCGACCCAACCGGTCCAAAGAAAAGTACCCGCCCAGAATCCATACCACGTCGCGGAGACTTCATTCGGATTACGCATGCCGAGCCAAAGCAGCACTGCGCCAAAAAAGCCCATCGCGATGGCCGATTCGTAGACATAGCCCGGCCCCGGCCAGATATCCTCCATCATGATCATCACCGTGTGCCCGAGAGCCTGCACGATGAACACGATGAAAAAAGCCATCAGCCCCGGCCATGGCGGCCGCGCCAAAAACCCTTTGAGCCCGCCGTTGGCGGGTAAGCCAGATTCGACGTTGGCGTTCATGCTTCCCCCGTTTGCACCCGATGAGTTCGGATCTTGGCTGAGTCTAAGCCTCGCGCTTGCGTCCGTGGGTCAACAGAAGGTAAACGTCCACCCATGACCGCACTCTCAGCCCGCCCCTCACCCCGACTTTTGCTGGTCGAAGACGATCGGGCGCTCGCCACCATGCTGCGCGAGTACCTCGAATTGCAGGGCTTCGAGGTCAAGCCAGTCACGAGCGGCGAGCAGGCGCTGGATCTCATCCCCCGCGAGCCCCCGGATTTGGTCGTGCTCGATGTCGGGCTGCCCGGGATAGACGGCTTCGCGACGCTCGAGCGCATTCGGCAGCAGCACGCGTTACCCGTGATCATGCTCACCGCCCGCGGCGAGGAGCGTAACCGTATTGCCGGTCTGATGGCCGGCGCGGACGACTACTTGCCCAAACCCTTCAATCCGCTGGAGCTCGCCGCCCGCATCCGCGCAATCTTGAAACGCAGCATCAGCACTGCGCCGCAAACCCTTGCGTCCGGGGCGAAGACGCTTGGCTACGGCAATCTGGTGTTGCACGGCAAACGCCGCGAGGTATTGGTCGATCAACACGCCGTGACCCTGACCGCCGCAGAATTGCGCATCCTCGAAGTATTGTTGCAGCGCGCCGGCGAAGTTCTCACGCGCGCCGAGCTCACCGAGATTGCGGTCGGTCGCTCACTCGAGGCTTACGATCGCAGCATCGATACGCTGGTGAGTAAACTGCGGCGCAAACTTTCTTTGGCAGGGGCGCGCGGCGCCGAGATCCGCGGTCTGCGCGGCCATGGTTACGTGCTCGATATCGAACGCCCATGACCCCTCATCCCTCAAAACTTTATCAGCGGATGGCACTTTATATTGGCGCGGCGATTGCAGCCTTCGTGTTGCTGGGCGTCGCGAGCTTGGTGCTGGTCGCTTCACAACAATTGCAAAACTATCTCGCCGCCCGCGAAGGCTCGCTCGGTGCAGAGGCCGCACGCGTACTCGATCAGGGCGGGCAGTCGGCACTCTTAGCCTGGATGCGCGACCCGAATACTTTGCCGAACGGCGTCGCGCTTTATGTACTCGATGGTTCCGGCCGTGATCTCGACGGCAAGCCACTGCCCGCGCAATACCAGAACTTCGTCGAACGATTCGTACTCGCCGGAACCCGCGGCGAGGCCGATAACTTCAGGCCCATCCGACTCGCGCCTCTGCTGGTGGCACCCGATGGCACGCGCTACGCATTTTTATTGCTGCCTGACCGTATCGCCCCATGGGGGAGTCCGACGGCGCTTGCCGCGGTGATTGCCGCTGCACTCGTGGTGATCGCCGTGGTCGCTGCCTTCATCGCGCGCGCTTTCGGCAAACCGATCGCCGAATTGCAACTCGCGGTGCGCGCACTCGCGCGCGGGCGCATTGCCACCCGTGCGCCGGTTTCGGTGAGCGGACGTGACGATGAAATCGGCGCGCTGGCTCGCGACTTCGACAGCATGGCCGAGCAACTCGAGAGCCTGCTCGCCTCACGGCAACAATTGATGCGCGACATGTCGCACGAGTTGCGCTCACCACTCGCGCGATTGCAAGCGGCGCTCGCCCTCGCCGAGCGCAAGCAACCGCTGCCAGCACCCGAGCACACCCGCATCCTCACCGAGCTCGAGCGCATGAATCAGGCGATCGGTGACGTGCTGCGCTTCACGCGTTTGGAGGCCGAACCGCTCCAGATCAAGCACCTGCTGCGCATCGACGAGCTGCTGGCGACGCTGATCGAAGACGAAAGCGACGAAGCCCTCACCCACGAGGTCCGCATCGACTTGCAGGCTGAGCAAGACCTCAGTGTCGTCGGTGATCCGCAGTTGCTGCGTAGCGGTTTCGAGAACGTGTTGCGCAACGCCATCCGGCATGCTCCCGCTGGTTCGGCGGTTGAGGTGCGCGCCCAGCGCAGCACAAACGATTCGCTGCTGATTAGCATCGAAGATCGCGGTCCTGGTGTGCCGGCAGACCAGCTCGAGCGCATCTTCGAGCCCTATGTGCGCCTTGCCGCCCCCGGCAATGATCGTACCGGCACCGGACTTGGGCTCGCAATCGCGCGCCGCGTATTCGCAGCTCACGGTGGTGACATCAGCGCAGTGCTCGCCACGCCGGGTGGACTCTGCGTACGTATTCGCCTACCGCAAGCGTGCTAGCATTCGGGCCAAATTTTTCCGGATAAAACTTCGAGGAACCTCTGTGCCCGGCAAACTGATCCTTGTACGACACGGCCAGAGCATCTGGAATGTCGAAAACCTGTTCACCGGCTGGCACGATGTCGACCTGTCGCCGCAAGGTCGCATCGAAGCTGCGACTGCCGGCAAAGAATTAGTGCGTGAAGGTATTGCGGTCGATATCGCCTTTACCTCGATGCTCAAGCGCGCCATCCGCACGCTTTGCATCATACTCGACGAAATGGATCGTTTGTGGATTCCCGTCGAGCGCTCGTGGCGCCTAAACGAGCGTCACTACGGCGCGCTGCAGGGGCTCAATAAAGCCGAAACGGTCGCTCGACACTGCGAAGCGCAGGTCAAAATCTGGCGCCGTAGCTACGACATTCCGCCGCCCGCCCTCGACGCTGACGATCCCCGTCACCCCCGCCACGATTCACGCTACGCCTCGATCGATCCCGCGCTGCTGCCTGCGACCGAATCGCTCAAAGATACTTTGGCGCGAGTCCAGCCCTATTGGGACGCGCGTATCGCGCCAGAATTGCGCGCGGGTCGCAACGTGCTCGTCGCCGCGCACGGCAACAGCCTGCGCGCCATGGTCAAGATGCTCGATCAGGTAGCCGAGAGCGAGATCGTCGAACTGAACATTCCGACCGGCGTACCGTTACTGTACGAGCTCGACGATGCGTTGACGCCCCGCAGCAGCCGCTATTTGGGCGACGCCGAGACCATCAAGGCCGCAGCCGAAGCCGTCAGAATGCAGACCGAGAAGCGCTGACTCAGCCGATGGGCTTGCCGGGACCGGGCGCCCAACCGTCGTAACGACCGCCGGTCTCGGCGGCGATGACGCGCATGCGCGTCGACACTTCACGGACCGCATGCACGTTGAGCGACATGCTCTTCAGCGCGTGCACGCTCCACGGGTGATCGACGCTGTCGGCAAGCTTGCGAATGTCGACCGTGAAGCCCTCGGCTTGCAGGAACTCAGCCACGGTGTCGGCCACGACGCGCGACGGCAGTGCCATAAAAAAATCGACATCCACCGGCTGAAAAGGATCGACGCCGCTACGGCGCAGTTTTTCGATGAGCTTGGTATCCCAGTTGTCG
>VGUP01000055.1 GCA_016874175.1 Gammaproteobacteria bacterium
CACCGCCAGGATCTGGCTGTCCGTAAACCTCGATCGCTTCATGTAGAACTTCCTCCAACGAGAAAATTCTACTTCTCAATCCCCCACCCCTGTGGGGGGGATTACCGCTGCACTGGATGGCAAGGAGGCGATCTTCGATCGCTGAATGATGCTGGACAGACCAGGTGGTCTGTCGTCATTGGTCGAATGGCGGCCGCGCCGGCGCGTCGTGTGCAGTCGCTGTTGCTCGCGCAAGCTCCATCAGTTCGCCGTTGAAGCGATCTGGCTCTTCGGCGAACGGCGAGTGCCCACTGTTAGGATAGACGCTGACGCGCGCGCCCGGCACCTTCGCTGCGAGTTCCCGCGCTTGCCCTTCGGGCGTACTGCCATCCTTGCCGCCGACGACGATCCATAGTGGCGTACGAATGTTCGGGATCAGATCCATGTTGGCGATGGGTCGATCAAACATGTGGCGCCGTGCATAGGCGGGCAGCATCAGGGCGAGCTGGACTGCGCGCTCGTAGTAGGCCGTCGGCATCTCCTTGCCGGTCAGGAAGCGGACGCCGCCGCGAGCCGCGGCGATGTTGTCCTCAAGATTGCTGCTGAGCTGAAGCTCACGGGTTCGAGCCATTTGTGCGGCGAGCGCAGGCGGTGCCGCTGGTGGCGGCGGCGTCAGACCGCCGTAGGCGCCGACTAGCGCGATGCCGCGAAGCCCGGAGTCACCGTACGCGCGGAGATAGTCGCTCACCACGAGCGTGCCGTAAGACCAGCCGACCAGTAGCGGCCGACGAAGGTCGGTGGACTCGATGACTGCGCGAACGTCTTCGGCGTAGTTACGATATTCCGCGTAGTGAGCCTTGCCCCAGGGCTTGCCGGAATTGCCATGACCCCTGAGATCGAACGCAACCACGTAGAACTCGTCGGTCACCGGGGCGCGAAGCTGATTCTCCCAGCTCACAGAGCTCTGCCCTATGCCGTGCACCAAAAGGATCGGTGGCTTCGACGGATCCCCGGCGGTAACCACGTTCAGCGGTACGCCGCCTGCACCCTCGACAATCTGGAATCTCAGCGGTGCGTTCAACGCCGGGGCTGCTGCAATGACCGGGCTCTTTGAATCGTCCGCAGCATTGCCGAGCGGGCCGGCCCATACGAGCGCAGTGCAGACCAACGTGGTCAGTACACGGCGCACCGCGACCGCCCGCAGCCGACCACCCTTAGGCGTCGATCGATGGCTCATGATCACACCGGCGGCGAGCGCAGCGCACGTTCCGGATCGTCCAGCACATCTGGATGCAGCCTGCGGGTGAGTTCGAGGAACTCCGGCGGGCACTCTGCCCAGTTCGCCGCCTTTGCGCCATAGCCACTGTCGATCGTGTGACCCTTCAAAGTGCCCATCTGCATCCACGGGCGCCAACTCGTCAGTGCCGTATAGCCGTAGTTTGCCGCGACGGTCGCACTGCTGCGTGCCAGATCTTCCGCGCGAGACTGCCACGCCATCCACTCACGATAATAGATCGTCATTGGGCCCGAGCGATCCGGATAGACGCGCCCGTACTCGTTAGTGCGGATAGCGACGCGGTCGCCGACCGCGGTGGCCGCTTCGATGGAGCGCAGCAGATGGACCGACGAGCGGGGCACGAATTGCGTAGCACCGCTCCCGCCCTGCGGCGGATCGAACTCCTCCCACTCATCCAGCGCAACCGCGAATCGCGCCTTCACCGGGCCGAAGCGATACGTTGGAACTTTGACCCTGCGCCTCGTCCCCGGCATCTCGACCGTGTCGAGCAAATCACCGGTCGTCGGATGCACGTAGTGCGCAACCTCCAGGATAGTCGCCTCGAACACGTCCTCGCGAAGGCGCTCGAAACGTTGCACCGCGCCCGCGACCACGCTGCATAGCGGGGTGATCTCGCCATCGATGACTGTGGAGCGCTGCGAGCGCAGCCAGCCGTGCACGATGCGCCCATCGATGCGACCGCGCGTACGAACGAAAGCCTCGAGCAGCGCAGGCCCCCGTAGACTCGCAGCGAGCGCGGTGGCCTGCGCTGTCGCGGACTCGCCTTGGGCATCCGCACTCCCCAGCGCTGGCGCTGGGGTCAGCGCCGCAAGCCTGAGGCTTGCGGCGCCGCCGGTCAGCAGCGCTCGGCGCAGCATGCGAAGGCTCAGAAGCGGAACGTTGCCGTCACCCCGAATTGCCGCTTGTTCGGCAGCACCGCTTCGCAGGAGGCGAGCTGGAAGAAGAACGGGTCGGTTGCGCTGTCACTCTGGTAACGGCAGGCCTCGAGCGTGTCATCGTCGAACAGGTTGGTCACGAACGCCGTGACGTCCCACTTCTCCGCGCGCAGTCCGCCCCGCAGGTTGGTGCGGAACTGCCCCGGCACGTAGGCGAAGTTCGCGATGCTGTCGAAGCGCTTGCCGATATAGGTCATGTCGGTGCGCACATACCAGCTACGCGCATCGGACAGTTTTTGGTCGTACTGCAAGTATGCAGCGCCGCTGAACTTCGGCACCAGCGGGTATTGGAAGCCCTTCGCATTCGTCAACCCGAGAAAGCGCAGCGGGATGGTCTCATTGAGCGCCTTGGTAATCTCGGTGTCGGCATACGCAGCGCTGCCGCCCACGGTCCAGTTCTCTCCGAGCCGCAGCGCGCCGTCGATCTCGATACCTTTGGTGTTGCTGTCACCGGCTGCAAATGGCGACGCGTTGAAGTTCTCACCCGCGGGCGCCGGCAGGTTCGTGATGACGCCGTCGCCGTTCAGATCGATCTGCAGCGTACGCACGCCTTGGCGACCAACCCACTCGAGATAGTAGAGCGATGCGTTGAGGTACCAGCTGCCATCGTCCTCGCGATGCTTGATGCCGATCTCGTAGTTCTCGATTTCGGCTTCGGGCGCTGCGGGTACGAGACCATTCGCGAGCGCTACCGTCTGCTGCGCGGGTGTGAGCTGGAAGAACGTGGCGTAGCCCAGCGTCGGCTGGTTGCCTTTGGCGTAGTTCACGAACAGGTTGGTCTCATCGTTCAGCGCATAGCGGCCGAGGAAGCGCGGCAGCGTGGCCTTGGTCTCGACGCTGAACGGTAGCGTCGTACCGACGGCACTAGTCTGCTCGTCATTTTGACGGCGGGCTTCCAGGCTCAACGACAACCGGTCGGTCGCTTGGAAGCCGATGCTGCCGAATACCGAATCCGCCTTCGAGGCGCTGCGCAGCGGTCGCAACGAAGCCGCGGCTGGCGTGGGCGCGCCCGCGGTACCGAACAGTGCGCCGTTGATGAACGCACCGATCGTGTCGAACGTCGTCTCCAAGCGCGCCACGCCGATCATCCAGCTCAGGCGCTGCTCGGCCGGTGACGTCAGGCGAACTTCATACGTGTCCTGGGTCTGATCGTTCGTGAGATAAACTTGGTAGCGGTCCTCGGGTGCGAGTTCGAAGTCGCGCACCGCCTCGATGTTCTGCTCCTGCGTGCTCGCAATCGCTGCGAGTGTATAGCCGCCGCCGAATGACCAGTCCGCCGAGATCGAGCCGAGTTCGTGATCGAGAATGAGCTTGTGCTCATCGAGCGGAATCAGCGGCAGCGTCGAGGCCGGCAGGGTCGTGTTGATGCCGATCGGACCCTTCGGCGCCTTGAGCTCGCCGCAATAAACGCGGCGAGACTGCGCCAGCGTGAACCCCGCCGGCAATCCGGCCAGCGACCGCGTTTGGAAGCCAGGGAACGGCCCGCAGTTGTGTTCCGGAAAGCGCGCGATGAGCGTGGTAGCGGCCGGACCGTCCTCGTCGTGGCGGTCGCTCCAACGCAGCCGAATCGACAGGTCTTCGGTCGGAGTGAAGTTCAGCGTGCCAGCCACATAGCGCTGTTCGGTCTCGCCGAGGCTGCCGCCGAAGGCGTTGTCGTAGAAGCCGTCGAATTTGCGGCCTTCCACGGCAATACGGCCGGTAAGCTTTTCCGGCACGATCGGCCCTTCGATTGCGGCACTCAGCCGGTAGTCGTTGTCGGTGGCACCCGTGACGCTCACCCGACCCTTGAGTTCGTTGCCCGGCGTGGTCGTCACGAGGCTGATCGCGCCGCCGAAGGTGGCACGGCCGAACAGTGCCGACTGCGGACCCTTGATGATCTCCACGCGCGAGAGATCCTCGGTGCCGATGCCCTGCGGGTTGCCTACGTACGGCACGCCATCGATGAACACAGTGACGAGGTCGCGCCGGTTGTCTCCGACGGGAGAGATCTGCGTCATGCCGCGGATTGAGAAGTCGGCCGCCGAACGTGATGAACCCTGGTTCATTGTCAGGCCGGGCGCGAACTTCGCGAGGTCCACTAGCGACTCCGCGCCGCGCTCCTCGATCTGGTCCCCGGTGAAGGCCTGAATGGTCAGCGGGGCGTCCTGAATGGACTCCACGCGTTTGCGCGCCGTGACGACGATCTCGTCAAGCCCGCCAGCCTCAGCCGTCGCGTCCTGCGCGACGGCCCCGCCGGAGGCCGTGGCGACCGCTACGCCGACTGCGGCCGCAATGAACCCGTTTTTAATCGCTCTCATGTCGATTTCTCCCAATGTTCTTAAGGTGCGTACTGCGCCACGCTCCCCGGAAAAACTAAACCCATTTCGGAGGCCGTGCATGCATTCGACGGATGGCGGAGGGTTCATCATCTATGGCACGCGCGCCCGCCGCACGCGCACAATGCAGTGATTATCGACTCGATGCACCGCCTGCTCTTAACCCACGCGCCCGCGGCCGCGGCGTGGAGCGCCTTTGCGGCTCCCGTAGCGACACACTCGGCCGAGGCCGGCGTGGGCGAGAGCGTTTCCGCTGCTGACGATGGTTTCATCACCTTCGCCGACAAAAACGAAAAATTCAAAGCGCTGTTTCGTCTCGAGCGTGATCTTCGCGACGAGGGCATTACCTTCAGCACCTATTAGTTCATCACCTACGCGTTGGTCCAAGGGCAGCGGCCGCAACCGATCGTGCGTTGGGAGGGGATGGAATTTTCTTATTTTAGCAGGCTGAGTGGGCTGACCTGGCGGATCCACGCTCATAACCTCAGTTATCCGCGCGATCTGCACACGGGCGAGTTCACTTCACGAGTGCGAAATCCGTTCACCGATTCGATGATCGACATCGAACCGATGAAGCTGCTCGACGATCCGGGCGTGCTGCACGGACCCAATGGGTACTTGCCGCTCGATGCCAAAACAGTCAACTGGCTCGATACCTATCACGTGCTGCGTACCGAAGGACCGCTCATCAAGTCCGAGCATATTCGGCCTACACCCGATGGTTGGCCGGCGATGTTCATCGAGAGTTCCTGCAGCACTGTGTCGCGAAAAGATTTCTTTGATCCGTCCGTGACCGCGTTGCCTTATCAGACATCGGGCTTCTATGTATTCCCGTTTCCCGCCTGGATGAAAATGGGTGATCAACCCGGCCATATGATTGGTGTGTGGAGCGGACGTCGTGCCGTCAATGGACCGCGCGACTTGCCAAGAACATTTCGTGAGCGGGTTGCGCGAGAAAATCCCGAGTTGCTCGAGCCCCGGTGGCGTGAGCTCGAAAGGCCTTTGTCTGCGGTATTACAGCAGGCTATTGCGTCATGAAGCGACGGGATCTGCTGCCCGCGATCATGGCCGGTATGGCTGCAGGCGGGGCGGGGATCGCAATGCCGAGCGCAGTGGCCGCAACGCCGCGTCGTGCGCAATCGCTGTCGCAATTCATGGCGCTGGATCCCATCGAAAATTTTCGGCAGGCGATGCGATTGCAGCGCAGCCTCGAAGACGCAGATGACGTTCTCCATTGGTATCACTTCATCATGGTGGCGGTGCCGCTCAATGCGACGCCGAAGCCGGTGGTGCGCTGGGAGGGCATCGAATTTTCACGCCACGAGACCATCGGCGAAAATCGCTATCGGATGCATGGTCACAACCTCTCCTTCCCGCGTGATCTCAAAAGTGGTGCTTTCGTTGCCGAAGTCCTTAATCCTGTGAGCGGCAAGACCGTCGCGGTGCCGCCGATGGCGCTGACCCAAGATCCGGGCCTTGTCCGCTCGCCTTTTGGCGTCATCACGCTCGACAAGCCGTCACTGCCGCCGCGACCGGATTACAAAGTGCTGAGGCGAGAAAACGATTTCGTCAAAGTAGACGGTATTCGTGTGCCGCCGGATACCTGGCCCGTGACGTTTCTCGAGATGGGTACCGAAGCGGCGCCCGCGGCGCTGTTCGATGATCCCGCACAAACCTGGCTACCGACCGAAGTATCCGGTGCCTATGTGTTTCCATGGCCGGCATGGATGCAAATGGGCGATGCGCCGGGTCATATGTTTGCTGCGTGGAGCGGTTGCAAGCTGCGCTCCGTCGACGAGTTGCCCGAAGAATTTCGCCAGCGTGCGGCGCGCGACTTCCCGGAATTGTTGCGCGTCGATCGACAGGCCTTCGAGCGCGCTGTTCCCGATCTTCATCCGGGCTGACGATGCGTTCGCTCATCGCCCTCTTGTGTGCGGTGGTCTTCGGTGGAGCGATCACCAGCGGGACGGCCGTCGCTGGCGCGTCTGAGAGCATCCGCGATTGCACCGACTGTCCTGAGCTTGTGCCGATCCCGGTCGGTGAGTTCGTGATGGGTGCGGACATCGAAGAACCGCGACGGCTCGAACTGCCGGAGTTCTGGGCCACACGCGAGCAACCAAAACATCGGGTGCGCATAACACGCCCGTTTGCTCTCGGAAAATATGAACTGACGCGCGCTGAGTTTGCCCGCTTTGCCGCAGAGACTGGCTATTCACCCGAGCCCGGATGCTGGCACTTCATCGGCACCGAGTGGCTGTTCGATCAGGCGCGGAGCTGGCGGGATGCGAAGATCGGCGAGACGGATGCGCATCCCGTGACCTGCATCAATTGGCATGATGCATCCGCTTATCTTGAATGGCTGAGTCGCAAAACAGGACAACGCTATCGCTTGGCGAGCGAAGCGGAGTGGGAGTACGCGGTTCGCGCAGGGACGAGCACTGCTTACTGGTTTGGCAATGATCCGGCGCGTATCTGCGAATTCGTGAATCTGGGCGATCTCGACACACAAGATCGATTTCGTTGGCATGAGACAAAGATCAAATACGACAAGATGAGTGACTGGAAGGGTCAGTCATGCCGCGATGGGTATCCGACGCTGGCGCCGGTCGCGGCGACCGTGGCCAATCCTTTCGGCCTGCACGGCATGCTGGGCAACGCGAATGAATGGGTGGCGGATTGCTGGAACGATGATCATCGCAGTGCCACGGGTAATCAGGCCGTGCGGCTGACCGGCGCGGATTGCGGACTGCGGGTGATGCGTGGTCAGGGATGGACAGCGATTGCGGCCGGCACGCGTGCGGCTTTTCGTGTGAAGATGAATGCGACGGATCGTCGCTTCACGTTCGGCTTTCGCGTCGCGCGCGATCTCTAGCGCGATACCGTCCTCGAGAGCACCTGGCGGATCTCCTCGAGTGCAGCGGGATCCTCGATGGTCGCAGGCACGTCATACGGCCGTTCATCGGCGATGGCGCGCATCGTGGCGCGCAGCACTTTGCCGGAGCGGGTCTTGGGCAAGCGCGCGACGACATGACAGCGCTGAAAACTCGCCACGGGCCCTACTTCGTCACGAACGCGTGCGACGAGTTCGCGGGAGATGTCCTGCGGTGACACCGTGACCCCTGCCTTGAGTACGACGAGGCCGATCGGCACGGTGCCTTTCAATTCATCTGCGATCCCGATGACCGCGCATTCGGCCACGGCAGGGTGACCCGCAAGCGCTTGCTCGAGTTCGCCAGTCGACAAGCGATGTCCCGCCACATTGATCACGTCATCGATGCGGCCCATCACGAAAACATAGCCGTCCTCATCGAGATAACCGCCATCACCGGTGCTGTAGTAGCCGGGATGTTCGCGCAGGTAAGCGCTCCGAAATCCTTCGTCGTTGTTCCAGAGGGTTGGCAAACATCCTGGCGGCAACGGCAGGCGGACAGCGAGCGAGCCTTGTTGATGAGCGCCGAGTACTCGACTCTCGGCATCGAGTACGGCGATGTCGAAGCCGGGTACTGGCAGTGTCGGGCTACCGGCCTTGATCGGCAGTGCCTCGAACCCCAGGCCATTGGCGACCATCGGCCAACCCGTTTCTGTTTGCCACCAATGATCGATCACCGGCACGCCCAGTGCTTCGCTCGCCCAGCGTACGGTATCGGGATCGGCGCGCTCACCGGCGAGAAACAAGGCACGCAGCGACTGCAGCTTATTCGCCTGCATATGTTGACCCCGCGGATCCTCGCGCTTGATGGCGCGGATAGCCGTCGGTGCCGTGAAGAGCGTCGCGACACGATATCGTTCGATGATGCGCCAATAGGCCCCGGCGTCCGGGGTGCCAACCGGCTTGCCTTCGTAGAGCAAGGTCGTGCAGCCCTGCACCAAAGGTCCGTAGACGATGTAGGAATGACCTACGACCCAACCGATGTCTGAGGCCGCCCAAAAAGTCTCGCCTGCCGCGGTGGCGTAGATATGTTGCATCGACCAAGCGAGCGCGACGAGATAGCTGCCCGTATCGCGCACCACGCCTTTGGGTTTGCCCGTCGTACCCGAGGTGTAAAGAATATATAGCGGTGCAGTTGCAGCGACGGGAACCGGCGGCACCTGCGGTGCGTCACGCACAGCATCTTGCCAATCGAGATCGACTCCGGGACGCAACCTTGCCGGTGATTGGTCGCGTTGCAGCACGATACAGTGCTGCGGTTGATGCTTCGCCAACTGCAGTGCCCGAACGAGCAAGGCGTGATAGTCGACGATACGACCGGGTTCGAGCCCGCATGAGGCTGCGAGTATCAATCGAGGCTGCGCGTCATCGATCCGCGCAGCGAGCTCCGGCGCTGCGAAGCCACCGAAGACCACCGAATGGATTGCACCGAGGCGGGCGCATGCGAGCATCGCAAACACTGCCTCGGAAACCATCGGCATATAGATGACGACTCGATCGCCGGCTGTGACACCTAGTTTTTGCAGTGCACCAGCGAGCTTTGCGACCTCGTCACGCAACTCGCGATAGGAATGGTGCCGCTCGCTGCCGGTCATGGCGCTGACATGGATCAGCGCGGCCTGTTCACCGCGGTCTGCTTCGATATGCCGATCGACCGCGTTGTAGCACGCGTTGAGTTGGCCATCGACGAACCATCTGCCCGACGGTGACTGCGTTGTATCGCAGGCGATGGACGGTGCACGAAGCCATGAAATGGCGGCCGCGGCATCAAGCCAGAAGACCGATGGGTCCTCTTGCCAGCGGGCAAAAGCTTGTCGCTGGGTCATCATGATTACGACTCGGTTTGCAGGGTATTCATCGCGCGCAAGCCGCGAAATCCGAGCTTTACCAATATTGCGCCGCTGACCAGCAATAGTGCGGGTGCCGCCATCAATGAATAGCGAACAAGTTCGGGAGAGCCGAATACTTTATCCGTGAAGAGCGCAACGATCAGTGGGCCCCCCGCTTGTCCGACGATATTGGCGATCAAAAGATAGACGGCAACCAACAGTCCACGCATGCGGGCGGGGCAGATCACCGGAATCAGCGCAGGACCTGCACCGAATGCCATGGTGCCGAAGAACACCGCAGGTGCAAGCAGGGCGATGGCGATACGTCCGTCATCCACGGCGGGGAAAGCGAGCACGAAGGGCAGGGTGGCGATGGCCGAGAACATCACCGTGCGCAGATGTCCGTCACGCAGTCCTCTCGTCTGCAGTTGATCGGCAATGAAGCCTCCGGCGATGACGCCGCCTGTTCCGCAGAAGAGAAAAATCAGTCCGTAGGCATAGCCGATTTCCGGTGCGGTCCAACCGAGGTTGCGCATGAAGTGCGCAGGAACCCAGGCACCGAGACAAAACTGAACTGCCGCCAAGACCGAGACCCCGCCAAACACCGCAGCAAAGACACCGGCGTTACGCGCCACGAACGCGAAGACCTCGGTGAGTGGAGGCTTTTCTGTCAACGGAAGCGCGCTCGATGACTGTGGTCTCGCCGGCTCCTTGATGGTGAGCAAAAAAATCAGTACCACGAAAATGCCTGGGAGTGCGGCGATGACGAAAGCGGCTTCCCAAGGCTGCATGACACCGATCAACGGCAGCGAGACGACATCTTGTTTGTCGAGCATGGCGATGACGAAGCCGCCGGCGAGCAAGGCAACGCCCGAGCCGAAAAATGTCGATCCCGTGAACACGCTGATCGGCAGTGAAACACGCTCCGGCTTGAAAAGATCTGCGAGCATGGAAAATCCGGAAGGTGTGAGCGTTGCTTCGCCCACGCCGACGAACATGCGGGCGACGAAGAGTTGCCAGAAGCTGCGGGCGAGTCCGCAAGCAGCGGCCGCTACCGTCCAGATCAGGATGCCGATCGAAATGATCCAGCGGCGATTCGCCGTATCCGCGAGTCTGCCGAGCGGCACCGCCGTGACGGCATAGAACAAGGCGAAAGCGAGTCCTTGCAGCAGGCTGATTTCGGTATCCGTGATGGCAAGATCGACTTTGATGTCCTCGACCAGCAGGTTGATGATCTGCCGGTCGACGAACGCGATCATGTTGCATAGACAAAGAATTGCAACGACATACCAGCCGTAGGCAGCGCTCGGCCACGGCTGACGATCAGTGCCCGGCTCGTTCATTGCTCGGTACCTGCGTGGCGATCCTCAAGGATCATGGCTGAGGCTTTCTCCGCAATCATCAGGGTCACGGCATTCGTATTGGCCGAGACGATCCGCGGCATGATCGAGGCGTCGGCCACACGCAAGCCGGCGGCATCGCGTACCTTCAGCCGAGGATCGACGACTGCGTCCGTGTCTATGCCCATGCGACAGGTTCCTACCGGGTGGTATCCCAGAAAGCTTGTGCGTCGAACATGCTCGCGCCACGCATCATCGTCGAGGGTGGCGGGACCTGGCAGATACTCGCCACGCATGAACGGTGCGAAGGCATTCGTCTCCAGCAGTCGTCGGGCAATCTTGCAGCCGGCGATCTGTCGACGCAGATCATCTTCATCGGCGAGCAGCTGATAAGAGATGCGAATCGGCGAAGCAGGATTGGCGTCGCGAAGCGTGAGATGTCCGCGCGCGCGGGGTCGGCAGGTGTTGACCACAATGGAAACGGCGGGCCCGGCATAAGGCAGTATGCCGCGTTCATCGAACGAAAAAGCAAAGGGTCCGAACAGCATTTGCAGATCGGGCCGTGGCTCATCGGGCGAGGAGCGCAGAAAAGCAACCGCGTGCGGATAAGGGCTCGAGGCGGGCCCGCGTCCGGTGAAGGTCCAGTAAATCGCGTTACGCAGCATTCGCAGTGGTGTTGCGTCCATGTTATAGGTGCGCAGGTTCACGTGCGCACAGACCACCGAATTGGGGTGCTCCTGCAAGTTCGTGCCGACGGAGGGTCGGTGCAGGCGGGCACGAAGGCCGAGCGCGGTGAGCGCCGTGAGATCACCGATTCCCGAATGCATGAGAATTTTTGGTGAGCCGAGGGCACCGGCTGACAGGATGACTTCGCCACCGGGGTGCAGCGTGAATGTGCGCGTCCGTGTTTTGACGCCGACGCATCGAGATTCATCCTGCGCGAAGAGCAGCTGCTCGACATCGATTCCGGTCAGGACGGTCAGATTGCGACGAGCACGCACCGGTGAGAGAAAAGCGCGCGCACTGCTGCATCGCCAGCCTTTGCGCTGCGTGACCTGCGGTGGTGATACGCCCTCCTGCGAGGCACCGTTGTAGTCATGATTGATCGGCAGCCCGTGTTCGTCGGCAGCCTGCAGGAAGACATCGCCGAGCGGATGCGTGGTACGCAATCGCGACACGCTCATCGGACCGTCGTATCCGCGCAAGCCGTTTGATTCGATGGCGGAGTTCTCGATACTGCGGAAAGCGGGCAGCACGTCCTCGAAGCCCCAGCCCGAGTTGCCGAGCGCTGCCCAGCCGTCGAAGTCCTCCCGGGCTCCACGAACGAACAACATGCCGTTGATCGAACTCGAGCCGCCGAGTACACGGCCGGCTGGCCAAAGATCAACTTTACCGTTACGCGATTCGTCTGGGTCGGCGAGCAGGCACCAGTCGTAGCGAGGATTGCCGACGGCCTTGATCAGTGCTGCGGGCACATGCAGATAAGGCGAGCGGTCCGCGGGACCAGATTCGAGCAGCAAGACGCGGATCGCCGGATTGGCCGAGAGCCGATTGGCCAGCACGCAGCCGGCCGAACCCGCCCCGACGATGATGTAATCCCAGGCGTCCATCGAATACCCCCAAACCCCGACGCAGTGTCGCTCCGCGCATCGTAGCCAAGCCAATCATTTCCGGTGCACAATCCATGCATCGACCGCATCGCAGCGGACAACGGCCGGAAACGGGGGTTTGCAAGCCGTCATGGAACTGCGCCAACTTCGTCATTTCGTCGCCGTTGTCGACTGCGCCAATCTATCGCGGGCGGCCGAGCGTGTGGCGATCAGTCAGCCTGCGCTCACGCGTAGCATCAAGAATCTCGAAGATCTTCTCGGCGTAGCATTGCTGGAGCGAAAGCCACGCGGCGTGGCGGCAACTGAGGCCGGGCTTGCGCTCTATCACCACGCGCAGATCGTGTTGAACGCCTGTCAGCGACTGACGCGTGAAGTCCGCGAGCTTGAGCGCGGTGTGACCGGTACGGTTTACGTCGGCGTCGGATCCATGTTCGCCACGCATATCACGGCTAGTGTTGTGCAGAATCTTGCGCAGGCGCATCCGCGTCTGGCGATGGTGGTCACCGACGGTTTTTTCGAGGAATTGCTGCGTCGCATGCATGATGGGCGCTTGGATCTGATCTTTTCCAACTTTCCCCAGGTTTCGGTGTCGGCGGATTTCGTGCTTGAGCCGCTGATCAGCGTGCGCTCGGTGGTGATGGCTGGACGCAGTCATCCACTCGCCCGACGGCGTGCCGTCAACCGTGCGGATCTCGTCTCCTATCGCTGGGTCATCGCCGATCAGTCGCACGCCCAAGACAGCTTCGAGCGATATTTTTCCGAAGAGGGATTGCCGGCCCCTCGCGATATCTTTCGCACCAACTCGCTCAATCTGATGATGTCGCTCGTACGCAGCGGAAAATTCCTGAGTCCGTTGCCGCAGCATCTCATTGCCAGCAGATCTGCCGAGGGCGAAATCCTCGCCTTGCCCTTGGAGGCGGCGATCGAACGACAGGCGGGGCTGATCTACCGCGCAGGCGCCGGTTCACGGCCCGCGGTCGAGCACGTGCTGGCCGAGTTTCGCAAAGTCGCGCGACCGTCACCCTGAGCGATGAGCGTCCTTGGCTGCCGCAAGGCTTTTTGCGAAGACGTCGTATTCATTGACGTCGGCCTTGCGAGTGCGGGTCCAGCTTGTGGCAAAGCCCCGCGGATAATCCAGGTCGTCATCGCGACGGCCGTCCTCCGACCAGACGAGCGGACAGAGCGGGCCACCGGGACGTTCGCCGGCGATCATTTCGTCGAAGCTTATGCCGGCGAGATTGACGCAATCGGGCCGCGGATCCCAGCGGATGTCATCGCCGAACACGCGGACCGACACGGCGATGCGCCAAAAGTCCTCGGGGTTTCCGCCGGAGTAATGCAGTGTCCAGGGATGCACGATCAGCAGGTCGCCGGGGTCCATCTCCCAGCGAAGAAATCGGTAGGCAGGGTCGCTGCGCCAAGGCTCGCAGTCGACATGCGGTACGCGATCATCGGGCTTGATCATCTTGCGGGCGTTCGGCGAAAACAACCAATAGCGCACATCCTGGACATGGGTGCCAGCGATGCATTCCAGGGAGTTTTCGCGCGTGATTCGCGTCAGGGGCATCCACAGCGAGGGCACCATCTTGCCACTGACGGGCCAGCCCATTCGGTCGGTATGCCAGATAGTCCGTTCAGCCGAGCGCGGTGGTTTGGCAAAGATTTCATCGAAGAAAAAATGTGCTTCGCGTGAGCCCATGACTCGACAGGCCGCCTCGGCTAGCGGGCCATCAAAGGCGAGCTCGCGAAATTCGGGAATGGTTCTTGCCATGTATCGACCCGGGTAGGAGGGCAACAAGCCGAAATCCTCCTTGTCTGCGGCAAGCTGCATGGCGACCGGCAGGAGCCGATCAATCCAGTCCGAGTTGCAGACGCCTCGTAACAGGACGCAACCGTCGCGTTCGTAGGTGGCAATGTCTTCTGCCGTGATCGGGTTTTGCGGGCTGCGGTTGAGCGCCACGTGGATGATCCTGCTCGATGACTGTCAGCCGTCATTCAACCAAATTCCTCCGACCTCGCGACAATCAAATTTTCGCTGACTGCCATAACGGCTGCGCATGGTTGGAGCGGTACAAAGCATTGGTTAGCGGCCCTCGCGATCGTGAAGAATCCGGTGGATGAAGAACGGTATTTCCATGGCCGCGGGCGGTCATCGGGTGTCGATCGGCCATGCGGAACTCCATGTCGAGGAACA